>CALLVY010000500.1 GCA_938015925.1 uncultured Saprospiraceae bacterium | reverse complement strand
CTTTGATAGAGTTCTTCCAGGTCTGCTCGGATTGCTGCTTCTTTTTTCTCTTTTGCCATTTTAAAAATCTGCGTTTGTGGATCAGGAAATGTTTTAGATTGATAGGTGAAGTTACTGCTTATTCTATTTTCTTTTTGGTTTTTTAAGGATGGAATAGAAAGATCCCTTTAGCAGAAAAGAAATTTGGATAAAAAAATGCTTCTGCTGTCCCATAATATTCGTATCATCGTGAAGGCAATTTAAGACACTTCTATTTTGGAAGCAGAAAAATTTATTGCTTAGATTTTTTTTAAAGAATTGCAATCATTATCAAATAAACTCAAAGTACAAAAATGAAAAGATTAGAAGGACAAATCGCGATCATCACCGGAGGAGCCAGAGGAATTGGAGAAGGCATTTGTAAAGTGTTTTGTGAAGAAGGTGCAACAGTAGCCTTATGGGATGTTCTCGATGCAGGGCAAGAGACGGCTGATAAAATTGCGGCAGATGGTGGGGAAATATTTTTCCAAAAAATAGATATTACAGATAGAGCGATAGTACAAAAAGCCGTTGATGGCTTGATTAGAGATCATGGCAAGATTGATATACTGATCAACAACGCGGGGGTTATTCGCGATCGCTCCTTTATGAAAATGACGCAGGAAGAATGGGACATGGTGATCAATGTAAACATCAATAGTCTGTTTGTAACGACCAAAGCGGTCTTGCCACATATGAAAGAAGCAGGCTATGGACGAATCATCTCTGCTTCTTCAGTCAATGCGATGGCAGGAGCTTTTGGGCAAACCAATTATGCTGCTTCCAAAGCGGCCATTCAGGGATTTACCCGCTCCTTGTGTAAAGAGGTTGGAAGATATGGAATCACGGTCAATTGTATCGCACCTGGTTTTGTGAAATCTGAAATGTCGGATAGTATGCCTCCGGAAGTGATCGCTGCTGGGATCAAAATGATTCCGGTTGGTCGGATTGGAACTCCGGAAGATATGGGACATACTTATTTGTTTTTGGCTTCGAAAGAAGCAGGCTTTATCAGTGGGATTACCTTGCATGCCAATGGTGGTGCTTACCCAATCTAAAAAATAAGTTATTCGGTTTACGGTATGGGATTTACGGTATTCGAACACCCCATACCGTAAACCCCATATCGGATACCATCTAAATTTTCTAAAGAATCAAAATAAACTTATGGCAGATCAGGCAATTACCAATACACCATACGCGACCACTTTCCAACATTTGCGGGATATGAAAAATTCGGTAGGAAAAGAACTAGGACTCAGCGATTGGATAGAGATCACTCAAGAGCGAATAGATACTTTTGCGGGAGCTACGGAAGATCATCAGTGGATTCATATCGATCCCGAAAAATCAAAATTGCATTCTCCGTATAAGCAAACGGTTGCTCATGGTTTTTTGGTTTTGTCGCTGGCTTCCAAGTTTACTTATGATTGTTATCAGGTGGAGGATGTGACGATGGGGGTTAATTATGGCCTGAACAAAGTTCGCTTTCCCAATGCGACTCGATCTGGTGCCCTACTCCGAGGAAGAGTTTCCTTGATGGATTATGCAGAGAAACCCGGCGGAGCTCGGATTATTCTCCAAGTGGTTTTTGAAATAGAGGGAGAAGAAAAGCCGGCTTGTGTGGCGGAATTTATCGGTCAGGCTTATGCTCCTGAAAGCTAAAAAATAGCGAGTAGGAAAAAATAAGTTTTCGGATCGAAAGTGGAGGGTTTTGTCTTAAAGCCTTGTTAAAAACAAATAAATCGGAATTTTTGCTAACGTTTTCCGATTTGGAATGATATATACAATAAGATAGTAGCTCTGGTACTATCTTTTGGAATACCTTTTTAACAATGAAAACAAACACAAAATGAATCCATTTCCCATCTTAAGTTGGTCTGTAGAGGCCATTTTTCTTGCCTTTGGTATGGTCGTAATTCTTGCTGTTTTAGCTTACGCCACCCATTTGATTGCTCTTATTCTAGATACGGTAAAACAATTTTTTGGCCGCTCTACCACGGAGGTCGAGGCAGTAGAGGCTTTGCGTTTAAAACAAACCGAATGGTTTACGAAGCATGCCAATATCTTTTTGAAGCGGTCCAATCAGACCGCACGGACCGTTACTTTGAATCGGTTTATCATAGATACGATTGATGTAGACAGTCCGAAGAATGCTGGCTTGAGAGGTGTAAAAAAAGACCAAATTACTTTTATTGCAAATACCACTTCACAGGTCAATACTACGTTGTCGAATGACCAGAAAGACAGGATCGATAAATACCTGCAAGAAGATGATTGTGATCTCGATGATTATAATTTAGCACATCTGGTATCCTGTGAACGAGCTTATGAAGCTTATGTAGACGGACTTGGAGTAGGCTTAGGAGGGCTTTGTATTTGTGATAGTGGATACTGTGATTGGGAAGAAGAAATTTTTACTCAATTTATTGTAGATACGACTAAGTGGAATTTCAAAAGTGCAAGCATTTATAAGAACGGAGAATTGATCTCCAGAAACCTTGGTATCGAAGTGGATACTTCTTCTTTCTCTGGTTCTCATGTTTCCCCTGATGGAACCTACCTCTTGGTGGTGATGGATCCTACTGGAGGCTTATTAGGACTCGGCCCAGGTGATGTGGTGAAAGTCGTATTTGAATGGTGCGATAAGGATGGAACAAAACGTTGCGCAGTGATTTATAATGGAATTCCTGGCGCTGCCGAAATAGCAGCCAATAGTGGAGGGGCGCTCCAAAACCAAGAAAATGGATTAGTGACTAGTGCCGATAAAAAAAATTAACCCGATTTTTTTATAAAATTGTAATCCCAAATAAGCCCAAACCGATTTTTTCAGTATCTTAACAAGGTGAGGTCTTAGGACCTTCACCTTGTTTTTGGTTTTAGATGCCTTTGACCCTCTAAGAAATGAAAATATATCTCTGGAATTATTTGATGCTAGCCATTCTGTTTTTTAATTCTTCTTCTTTAGCGGCCCAATATAGTCGGGAAGATAGCCTATCCATACGTTATTATTTTTCACAAGCCGAATCTTTTTTCTTTTCCAGTCCATCCCAATCCATAGCCTACTGTGATTCTGTTATTCTCAAAGCAGAAAAGCTTCAATGGCCAGAACAAAAATTGAAAGGATTGCTTGCTAAGGCAAAATCTAATCTGAATTTTGGAGACTTAAGTTTGGTAAAAGAAAATCTGATTTTGTTTGAAGAAAGTAAAGCGAGGGCATCGCTCGAAGAGACTAATGAACTCCGATGGTTGGAAGTGCGGAATAAGAAAATTTGGGCTTTTTATTATCGAGATATTGGCAAGCAAAGTGAATGTCTGAGTATTTTGGATACCCTCATCGAAGAAATGAATAGCCTTCCGCTTGCCGATGAACAAGCTTCGATGGAACTAAGACAAGCGTATGTGGTGGCTGGTACCATTTACAATTTAAAAGGTGATTTTGAAAAAGCACTTAGTTATTTTTTAGAAGCACGTCGTTTGAATGATAAACCTGGAATTTATGCTTCCTTCATTGCCGCCTTATATGCTTCGAAAAAAGAATATAAAAAAGCAAAAAAATACTATCGAGAATATTTTTCTACAGAGGTAAAATCCCCCAATAAGAATAAAAAAAAGAATAACAATCTGCTCAGCACCGCTTGCCGAGGGATTGCTGGTGTTTATCTAAAAGAAAGTCAGCCCGATAGTGCCATGTTTTATTTGCGTAAATCTTTAAATTATATCGAGCCCACAGATCTGAATTATTATTATGCTTTCTACCTGATGGGGCAGGTTTATTTGGCTGTTGGAGATGCTCCGATGGCCATAAAATATTTTAAGGAGGCTTTAAATAAAAAAGAAAATGCTTTGTCTACTGACAAAGAATATGAGTATAGCCCCATTTACCAAGGGATCGGAGAAGCGCATTTGCAGGAGGGAAAAATAAAAGAAGCATTGGATTATTTTCAATTGGCTATGATTCATTTGGTACCTGATTTCAATGAAAAAGACATTCACCAAAATCCACCACTCAATAATCCCAATATCTACAAAGAACTATTAGGAGTCTTCGAAAAAAAAATTGACGCGCTTTACCAATTACAAAAAAAAGACGCAGCTGTTTTTCAAAATATTGCTTTTGAAAGTACCCAAGAGGCAATCGCACTCATCGACAGCATTCGCCTGGATTATTTTGGAGAAGAGGACAAGCAATTTCTACTGGCACAAAGTTATTCCATCTTTGAAAAATCAATTGATTTGGCAGTGAGTAGGGGAGCGTATAATCAGGCTTTTGAATTGTCGGAAAAAAGTAAGGCGCTGGTACTTTTTGATGCCATGAAAATAAAACGAGCCCAGGCGCTTATGACTTTAGACGATCAATTGTTGATTGAAAAATCTAAGATTGAAAAGCGGTTGATGAAATGGCAGCAAGCCTTGCAGGAGGCCAAAAATGGACAGAATGAGGCGGCGGAACAAAAAGCTCGATTAGAAGTTTTCGATGCGAAGAAAGCTTTTGCCGGAGTATTGGAAAAGATGGAACAAAACCCGGAATTTAGAGCCGCTTATCAAGAAATGACTATTGCTGAACCTATCAAAAATGTTCAAAAAAACTTAAAGCGCGGTCAAGTTATTCTAGAGTTTTTTAAAGGCGAAAAATACCTTTATGCTTTTTTAATTCGCGGAGGAAAAACAGCCATTGAAGTACAAAAAATCGAATGGACCGAAGCGCTGGAAATTAGCATTGCGCAGTTTAATGACCTCATTCGCCGTAGTGATCAAGAAGCAAATGAACGCTATGTGCAGGAAGCCCAATTCTTATTTGACAAACTACTAGCTCCGTCCTTGGGAGCACAATTACCCGAAAGTTTGATCTTGATCCCTGATGGTGTTTTGGCTTATCTGCCTTTTGCAGCTTTGATTACCGAAGAGGTGAAAAAAGGAGACGTAGAAAAATTTAAAAATCATGCTTACCTAGGAAAAGAAGTAGCCATCTGTCAATGGTTTTCTGTTTCTGCTTTTATGTTGAGCCAATATGTAGAACCGCATAAAAAATGGACCACCGACCTACTTGCTTATGCTCCTTCTTTTCGAGCGATAGAAGACGGAAGTATCGCTATGCGAGGCGACATAGAACGGGGGCAGCTTTTTCCACTCCAACACAATAAAAGAGAAGTCAATTACATCGCCGAAAATATAAAATCTACGATGCTGATCCTAGATACTTTGGCGAATAGAAACCATTTTCTAACTTGGGGGCCTAGCAGTAGACTCTTGCATTTTGCCACTCACGGAAAGGTGGATAAAGAACAGCCCAAACGTTCCTTCATTGCTTTTTCTAATCAAATGGATACGAGTAAACAATTGTTCCAATTAGGACTGAATGAATTGTACCACATGAACCTAACAGCTGAAATGGTGGTACTAAGTGCCTGTGAAACTGGCCTCGGGAAAATTGTCAAAGGAGAAGGAACGATTAGTATCGCGCGAGGTTTTATTTATGCAGGAGCCAGAAGTGTGCTCACCACACTTTGGAACATCAATGATCAATCTACCTGTGATTTGATGAAACAGTTTTACCAGGAATTGAAGCGTGGATCTAGAAAGGATGAAGCCTTGCGATTGGCGGTCAATCATTATGTGGAAGACTTGGCGCCAGATCACCAGCGAGCCCATCCGCGATATTGGGCAGCCTTTACTGCCATTGGTGATATGGAAAAAATAGATTTGGGGACCTCCTTTAATCTAAAATGGACTCTGTTTTTTTTAATGCTGTGCTTAGGGGCTTTTTGGTTTTACTTTAAATCGAAAAGAACTTCCCGTTAATCTAATAAGGATTTCAATTCCATCGCTCTTGCCCGATAAGTCTCCTCTGTATTCTCTTGAAGAAAATTATTTAAGCTTTGTAAAAGTTGAGTTTTGTCCTCTGGTTTAGCGCTGTTTTGGTAGAGTGCAACTTGCGAGAGAATAGCGGTCCAGGCGGCATTGTCTTTGCCGAACTCCAAGTAGTTTTTTGGGTTTTCGATGGATTGGACTTTGCTAAAAGTTTGGAGGGCTTCCTGGTGTTTTTGACTTTGGTATAAGGCGTGCTGTTTGAGGTGAAGTGCTTTTAGGTAAAAAGTATCAGTGGCTTCGATGGTATTTAGTTGGGTGATACAAGCACTATATTTTCCTTGTTCAAAATTCAATTCTGCTAGGGCGTAGTTGTTGGCAGAAGACATAGAGTGACCTCGGTTGGTATCCAAAGCTAAAGCGACATAATTTTTTTGACCAAACTCCTCTAATGTAGGTTGGCCTTGGAACGTTTGATATAAGAGTGCAAACAATCCAAGAATCACCAAGGCCGCTACTGCTTTTTTGAGGAAAGGAAAAAGGGAAAAAGATTTTTTAGCTGGTGCGTCAAGAGGAGGAAGGTTTTTATTCCATTCTTTTACTTTGGCTTCAAATTTTTCTTGTTTTAGATATTTTAAACCAAGAAAAATATTTTGGTAATCTTCCACTTCTTTTTTGAAAGCAATATCCTCCTGCATCCTTTTTTGCAAGGCTACTGTTTCTTGGCTGCTTAGTTTTCCAGATAAAAATTGTTGTATTTTTTCTACGTTACTCATCGGTTGTATTATTATTACTTAAAAAGTTTCGCAGCTTTTCCAGACATTTAAATCTTCTTTGGCGTACTGCTCCAGCACTAGGGATGTTCATCTTTGCGGCGATGGCATCGTCTGCATTTTCTTCGAAAAAACTTAGTTGAATTAAACGTTGACAATCTGGGCCTAATTGGAGGAGGAGTTTTCCAATGAATGCGGCTAATGCTTCTTGCTCATATTGTTCATTTACAGCCGGATTTTGAAAAACCTTAGAAATCAAATCCAGGTTTTCTGTGCTTGTTTCTTTGTCCCGATTTTTTTGCTCAAAGAATTGGAGCATACAATTCTTACCAATGCCAATCAAATATGATTTGAGGCTACTCCTAAGTGGGGGGACTAGTTTTTTCTCTCTAATGTTAATATAAAAATTCGTAAAAGCAGAAGCGTAAATAGTTTTTACCTCTTCCAGGCTTAAGTCTTTGCGTTTTAAAAAATAGGGCCCAAAGGTCTTCCAGTAAGATTGGTGCAATCCTTCTAAAATGCTTTCATTACCTGTCCTGATTTTACTTAATAGTTTTTCGTCTTCTGAATACTTACTGTCCATTAATCAAGTTGTATTTGATCTTGTTAGTTGATTTTGATAAAATCTTTTTAAAGTTAGAAAAAATAAGCTGAAATCGAAGAGATCTTTAGACAAACACGAAGTTGGACTAGTTCAATGAAAGAGTATCCCGATTTTTTTTTGAATAATTTTCTAAAAAGGCTAACGACTTTAAAAATGGAAGGATAAAGGAGTAAGTACTTTGATAAGAAGCCTTATAAATGCCAATTGTATAAGTACAACATTTTTAAACCTATCCTCATTTCTTCTCTTCCTCCTGGCACTTTGCCCGCAGAAGAAAAGAAATGGTCAGTAAGATTCTTTCAGTTCAGCGAATTCATTTTTGGATTTGCCGAGCTGGAAGAACTTTTTACGATTTAATAGTTTTAGGGAATAAGTAAATAAAATTTATAGCACTGATCGACTTAGTTCGAAGCTTCTATAATATTTATTCTTAGGTCCCAAAGAATGACCATTTCTACTAATTTCTCTCCAACTAGCGCGCGTTTATTAACCTAAGTTGCTTATAAGCTAAGCATCTGGGACTAGAAATTTATTGCCCCAAAAAAGGCATTGACTTTCTGGCAAAAAGATTTTTCACTAATAAACATAATTATGAACAAACATCGAAGAACACTGGCCTGGAACAAACGCCAGGAAGCCAATCAAATGGCTAATCAAAGAGAACACCCTCGCCACATCAGCAATGGAGACGAGCGGAAATTTGTAGACCCTGCTACCAATGGGCAGACCTACATCATGAGTTATACCAAAGGGCTACCCCATGATATCTATCTAGGATTGGTCATTGATCCCAAGCATTTTGACGACTTCGTCAGAGCGATAGATAGTGGAGACCCCCGAGATTTTCGGGATGTACCTTTAGGAGCGGAAGAGAATAAAGGTCATAACAAATGCGCCAATCAAGATTTTAAATGGCAATCAGAAAAAGCCCTCAATCCAGAAAGAAACGCTGATGGGGAAGTCGTTTATATCCAAGATTATCACAATAACAGCACTGAAATAATTGGCGTGAAAGGAAATCCCGTCAATGTCAGAGCTTGGGAAAGCCAAAGCGCAGGATTGGCCTTTGAATTAGAAGGACCAGATGCGCAAGCCGTTACCATGCCTCCAGCTCCAAAATTGGGATCGGCGGAATTGACTGCGGAAATGGGAGAGGTTTATGTACAAGCGCTTTTGAGAGATGTTCCTTTTAATGCGTTTTCTGGCGGGGTAATGGGATTGCAAGCAAGCCCTAACCCATCTAGTGTATCGACCCAAGCATTTCTAGATGGATTGAAAACTAAACAAGCAGATGTTAAAAAGGTCCATAAGTTTACCAAAAAATTAGCGAATTTGGATTGGTTTAAGAATACCGATTTAGAGCTGACTTATGTGGAAAGAGCACGGAGAAAAAACAGACAAAATCCCAGACCGGTTAGTGCTTTCAGAGGCATCACTAAAGGAGATAATGTCGGGCCTTATTTGTCTCAGTTTTTATTGGTTGGGAATACCGGCATCAATGGCAATGATGGCGAAAGAACGGTTGCTGACGGATTGATTTCTTATGGTGGCATCTCGGTGGATCAAAAAGTGCGAACGGCTGTTCCCGGTAAGGATTATATGACCAACTGGCACGAATGGATGGATGTACAAAGAGGAGCGGATTTGCGAGGCAAAGAAGAATATATTGCCCCAGATCAACCGAATGCTCGTAGATTTATGCATACCCCAAGAGATTTGGCGACCTATGTGCATTACGATGCATTGTATGAGGCTTACCTCAATGCTTGTCTGGTTTTATTGGGCATGGGCATGCCTTTTGATCCGGGTATTCCTTTCCAAGCGCCAGATAATATAGATCACCAACAAGGCTTTGCTCATTTTGGTGGGCCGCATATATTATCCTTGGTGACAGAAGTTGCTACTAGAGCTTTGAAAGCTGTCCGTTTTCAAAAATACAATGTACATCGCAGATGCCGACCAGAAGTATTGGCGGCGAGAATTCATCGTGCAAAAAGACTGGAGAAAATTGCTCCAGAGTTTTTGGAGATGAAAAATATATTGAATAGTCCTAGTAGTGGTAGTATTTTGTCAGCGATTAAAACGCATAATGAAGCATTTGCGGAGCATCCAATATTTCCGCCGCCGATTCCTAACCCACCCTCAACTCCACCAGAAAGTACTTATCTGTTGCCGATGGCATTTTGTGAAGGTTCTCCTATGCACCCAGCCTATGGCGCAGGGCATGCGACGGTGGCGGGAGCTTGTATCACTATTCTAAAAGCCTTTTTTGATCACTCCAAATTTTTAAACATTGTTCCATTTGCTGGATCTAGCACACTTCCACAAGAAGTGAAAGATATTTACAATGCATTGGATATCAATACTGATAATCTTATCTCCGCCAACCTTGCCTATGTTTCTACTAATAATGGGACTCAGTTGGAAGCCATCCCTGTATTGGATGAAAACAACAAGTCTGCCCGTCTGACAGTAGAAGGAGAACTCAATAAACTAGCGTCCAATATTTCCATTGGTCGGAATTGGGCAGGCGTTCATTACTTCACCGATTATTACGAATCGCTTTTGATGGGAGAGGAGATTGCGATCGGTATTCTGGAAGAACAGAAACTGATGTTTGGCGAAAATTTCTCGATGACGGTTCCACTTTTTAATGGAAATTCTTATCGAATATAACTAGTCCAAAATTATTATTATTTAGAATAAATTCTAATCTAGACAGGTAGGTAAAGTTTTATTCCACCCTTTGCCTATCTGTCTAAATTTAAATCTCTGATTATGAAAAATTTACTTTTTTATTCTGTTTGTAATTTTACTTTCATTTTCTTGTGGAAATAATGGAGGAGGAGATTGTGTGGATACCGTAACGGCAAGTGATATTACAACTAGCTCTGTTCGAGTTGCGTGGTCTCACTCTTGTATGCAATGTTCGAGTTGGGAAATCTGTCGAAAAAAAGTGGGTATATTTGGAGGAGTACTTAGTCTCTATAGCTGTAGCACTCAAAGTCTAGGTAATTCACAAACGGGTTCTGATTTACTTGTTAATAGTCTGGACAGCGGAAAAACTTATCGCTTTCGGATCAAAGGGCAGGCTGGAAATATATGTACTGGTTCGGTGATCGGTAAAGTCGACGCAACGATTAATTAGTACCATTTCCCTAAACCTCCACCAATTTATTCCGCACTGCAAAAATCACCAAGCCAGCGGTATTGCGCACCCCCGTTTTTTCCATCAAATTCTTGCGATGGCCTTCTACTGTTCTGGCACTGATGAATAATTGTTTGGCCATTTCAGCGGTGGTCATCTCTTGACAAATCAATTGCAGAATTTCCATTTCTCGAGCAGTGAGATTGAGTGGGGGAGAGGAATTGTTGGAAAAAGAGGGAAGCGAATTTTCTTTGCTTTTTAAACTTTTGACCAATGCTTTGGCGACATAATCATTGAAGTATAGATCTTTATTAAAAACAGATTCTATTGCACTTTTGAGCACTTCTGGTTCTTCATTTTTCAATAAATATCCATTGGCTCCAATTTCCATGACATGAGAGATCAGGCGTTCGTCATCGTACATGGTGAGTAGGATGATTTTAATATTGGGAAAGTCCGCTTTGATTCTTTTGGTGACCTCAATGCCATCAAGACCAGGCATCTTCATGTCTAGTAAAATTACATCGGGTGGAGAGGTAGGAATTTTCTTTAATAGATCTTCTCCATTGGTGGCTTCTAAAGTGATTTCTATGTTGTCAAAATCACTGATAATGTATTTTAATCCTCTCAGGAAGAGGACCTGATCATCACAGATGGCTAGTTTTATCATTTTTTTTGGGGCTTAGTATTAGCTCTAAGCTACCAAAAAATCCTTTATTTATTTCAGATTTTAAATCAAATTTAGTTTTTAAAGCTTCTGCTCTTGCCTGAATACCGCGTAGCCCAAGTCCGTTTTGCAATTGTGGGTTTGTTTTCCATGTTTGAAGATCAAAACCTTTTCCATTGTCTTGGTAAGTGAGTTTAAGCATGGATTCAATAATTTGTATATGGATATTTACCTCACTTGCTTTTGCGTATTTGAGCGTATTGTTGGTCAATTCCTGAATAATGCGATAGAGTGTGAATTCTTGTTGGATATCAAATCTTTTGTCTTGGGTGTAATGAAAATGCATTTGTATTTCTCCTAATTCATTGATGCGTTTGCAGAGGTCTTCTGTGGCGGCGAATAAACCAAAACGTTCGAGACTGGTAGGCAATAAATTGCGAGTGATGCTGCGGATATTATCGATGGTTTCGTCGAGAAGTCCTCCTGTTTCTTGTTTGATAAATGCGATGTCTTTGGTCGGTTTTCCATCAGAGGGCAGTCGATTGATGTACATCCGACTGGCGGAAAGTAAGGCGCCAATACCATCGTGAAGGTCTTGGGCAATCCGTTTGCGTTCTGCTTCCTGGGCTTCAATAAAAGATTCCAAAATGGCTCTTTGGTGATCTAGTTCTAAAGTTCTGATGCTTTCTTGTTGAGCCAACAAGCGCCTTTGGTACAAAACGAAAAAGAGGATGATGGCGACTGCCAAAACCAACATACCGATAATACCAAAAAACATCATTAATGCTACACTGTCTTCTGTGGCTTGATCCATAGAGCTATCGCATAAAAAAGGTAAAGTGAAATATTGAGTAGCGCGTGTATTCCCCAGAAGGTATAACTTA
>CALLVY010000499.1 GCA_938015925.1 uncultured Saprospiraceae bacterium | reverse complement strand
GCGGTTTTGATTTGGTTGAGCTGGTTGCGATCTACCTGACGAGTAGTCGGGCTGAGGAATCGAGCATTGATGACAGGGCTAAGATTAGCGCCAAACTGTAGGTCCATCAATTCTGCTTTACTGACATTCAAACCAAGATCTTCTGCTTCGTCTTTGATGATGGCGTCTTCAACGAAATAATCCCAAAGGGCACTTCGGCGACCAAATACATCTCCACTAGAACCTGCATAAAGTGCTTTTTCTGCACTATAGAAAGCATTAGCATCTACTTTTTGGCCTTCAATGGAGCCAATTACGTTTTGAGATTGTCCAAATACACTTTGCTGTCCCGACATCATGTCCATAAGGATAAATCCACCTAATCCAAGGCCGATTAGTACAATAAGGAGCCAGCTGTTATTTCTAATTTTACCTATTAATGCCATTCTGTTATCTTCTTTTTAACTTGTGTGTTGATGAAAGTATTTTGTATTCAATTTTTCCTGTATCGTAAGTGTTTGATAAACTGTGGTTTACGCTAAAAATGCAGAAGGGTTACTTTTTAATGCGAGATTAAAAATAAACGTCTCAGAAAAAATCCATGCAAAGGTAAAGTCTTTAAGCCTTAAAATCAAAATTTTCTCAGCTTATGCAGCTTACAATGAGCTATTTTTCAAGGTGTTGGGCTGCTGCATCCAGTTCTTCATAGAATTCTTGGCCATACTTTCGGACCAAAGCATCTTTGGCAAAACGATATACTGGTAGCTTGGCTTTTTTACCATTACTGCAAGCTGCAGAGCAGATATCCCACCGATCGTAATTCATTGCCTCAAAGCCCAACTCAGGTTTTGACTCTACTCGAATAGGGTATAAGTGGCAAGAAATAGGTTTTCTAAAGTCGATAAGCTTGTCATTGTAAGCTTGTTCGATGCCACAATGTGCCATTCCCATTTGGTCGATATTCATATAAGCACAAGCACCATTCTTTAACAAAGAAGTTCCATATTCGGCAGGCTCTTCATACCAGGTGGCTACACCATCTTTTTGAATAGCAGCCAATCCTTCTTCGCTAAGATAGGGTTTGACTTTGTCTTGGATGTCGACCAAAATATCAATTTCGTCTTCTTCCAGAGGCGCTCCCCAATCTCCTTCCCAACAACAAGCGCCTTTACAAGCATCTAATTGACAAAGAAAATGTTCTTTAACCACATCATCATGAATGAGTACTTCCTGAATGATTAACATAATTTGAAAAATTTGGAATCGATTAGATTTATAGTAGCAATTGACTCGCTGACCCAAATTGAGATGGATGAGGATAAATGCGAAGGATTCTGTTGGCAATCATTGATTTAATAAGCAGAAGCCTATAAGCTATCTTCTTACAAAAGAATGATCAAGGCTACTAAGCATCCCTTTCATGGCCTCAGGTTTTCTTTTTTTGCTATCAGCTTCCTCAAAGGTATCCTTTTTTGCAAAATCACTCGGTAGACAATAGGTAATATATGTCACATATGTATGGAATTGTTGCGAAAAGTACTATTTTTGCTTCGGTTTTTACCAAACAATTAGGTAGTTTGACTCGTTCCTAATTAGACAGATGGATGGAATGGAATAGACAAATGATTTATTTTCTTCCTTTCTCAACTATTCTAAACCAAATTATTTCCAATTATTAATAATCGTAGATGGATCCGCTAAAAGAAAAATTTCAAGAAAAAGCTTCTGCTTTAAAAACTGAAATAAAAGCTTTGCTAAAAGAGCAAGGCAGTACAGTTGTTGATGAAGTAACCCTCAAGCAAGTGTTTGGAGGAATGAGAGGTGTCAAAAGTATGGTTTGGGAAACCTCCCAACTAGACGCAATTGAAGGTATCCGCTTTCGCGGCTATTCGATTCCTCAACTGAGAGAATTATTGCCAACAGGCAATGGTAAGGAGCCACTTCCTGAAGGTTTGTTTTGGTTGATGCTAGTAGGAGAAGTTCCTACAGCGGAGCAAGTAAAATGGCTGACGGATCAATGGATTAGCCGATCAATGGTACCGGATCACACCTTTAAAGTATTGGATGCTCTACCAATAGATACTCATCCAATGACTCAATTCAATATAGCCATTACGTCTATGCAGACGAGTAGTGTCTTTTCTCGTCGCTACGCAGAAGGCCTAAATAAAAGCGAGTATTGGGATGCGACTTATGAAGATGCGATGAACTTGATTGCTCGTTTACCACGAGTGGCGGCTTATATCTATAGAAGGACTTACCATAAAGGACATCATATTCAGCCAGATATTTCACTCGATTGGGGAGCAAACTTTGCTCACATGCTCGGAATTGAAGGTTCTGATTTTAAAAGCTTTATGCGTCTTTACCTAACGATCCACGCGGATCATGAAGGTGGAAATGCTTCCGCTCATGCTACGCACCTCGTAGGATCTACGCTTAGTGATGCTTATTATTCTTTGTCTGGAGGAATGTCTGCTTTGGCAGGACCTCTACATGGTTTAGCCAATCAGGAGGTGATCAAATGGGTTTTCCGAATGTTGGATACCTTAGGTACTCGTCGTCCTACAAAAGATCAGATTGCAGATTATGTCAATTCTACACTCGCTTCTGGTCAGGTGATTCCTGGTTATGGACATGCGGTGTTGCGTCAGCCTGATCCAAGGTTTATTGCACAGAAGCGTTTTGCAGAAGAATACATACTTGATTCAGAAGTAGTCAATGTGATCTGGAAATGCTTCGAAGTCATTCCTCCAATACTAAAAGGATTGGGTAAAGTGAAAAATCCATGGCCAAATGTAGATGCACACTCTGGTGCAATTTTAGTTCATTATGGCCTTTCAGAATATAGCTTCTACACGGTACTCTTTGGAGTGTCTCGTGCATTGGGTGTCTTGTCTCAACTGTGTTGGTCAAGAGCAATGGGCTTCCCTCTAGAACGTCCAAAATCAGTAACCACTGAATGGATTACAGAATTTTTGGAAAAGCAAAAAGAATCAGGAGTCGTCAATAACTAGCACCTAGTTTAGATCTTCTAATTTGTCAAAAGCCCGGAAAGTGAAATTTTACTTTCCGGGCTTTTGTTTTGTAGCCATTGAGCAAGAGGAGAGGGTTCGAGAATTCAAAGAAATGTCCTTATTTAAGCTTCCCGAAAAAATAAATATTAATACTGCCCTTACTTTTTGAGGATTACTCCATGTTATTCCTTAAAAAAAATTATTTTTGGGCATGCTGCGAGCCGCAGCATCATTTTTTCATATTAAAAATAAATTTTATGGAATTTCCTAGCGATCTAAAATATACAGATGACCACGAATGGGTTCGTCTGGATTCAGAAAATATCGTCACTGTAGGTATCACTGATTTTGCTCAAGGAGAGCTTGGTGAACTGGTTTATGTAGAGGTAGAATCTATAGGCGAAACACTAGAGAAGGGAGCAGAGTTCGGAACGGTGGAAGCGGTAAAAACGACTTCAGAACTTTTTATGCCGGTATCTGGGAAAGTGTTAGAATTCAATAAAGAGCTCAATGAAGCAGAAGGCGATAATCCAATTTTGGTCAATGAAGATCCTTATGGAAAAGGTTGGATCGTAAAGATCGAACTGTCAGACCCTTCAGAAATGGATGGCTTAATGGATGCGGATGCCTATAAAACGGAAGTGGCTTAATGATTTTTTATAAAAAAATCAAAAGCACGCACCAAAACAAAATCTACTTGCATCTACTTAAATAGCTACCTGTGTTGAAAGATTTTTTGCCTGCTATACTTTGGGCATTGATCATATTGATCTTATCCGCAGGACCTGGAATTTCCCTGCCAGAAAAATGGTGGGATTTATTTTCTCCGGACAAATTCGGACATCTTGTTTTTTATGGAGTGCTTTCTTTTTTACTGATCAATGGATTTTTTAAAAGAAAAGATTTCTCTAAGAAAAAAGAGATATTGAGCATAATATTGGCTTCTAGCTTTGGAATTGCAATGGAAGTCATGCAGTATGCCTTTTTCCCGGGAAGATATTTTGAAATCATGGATATTATTGCTAATATTATCGGCTCTATTATCGGCCTTGTACTTTATAGAAAATGGTTCTCTGACAAATCCCGTGTGTGAGTCAACCAAAAAGAAGAAGAAACACTTCTTTCGGCAAGCTCAATACATGCTTTGCAGTCGCTTGTTTCGACAAGCTCAATACAAGTTTTTGTTCTTCTTTTTGGTTGACCACGGGACTTGTCCAAGAACGTAGAAAATTTCACTAGTTTAAAATTACCAGATATGATTTTTTTATTGGAAATGCCTGCTATCGGAGGATCCACGCTCTTTGGAGCGGTTATCGGGATTGCCCTCTTGATTGCTGGTGTTATTTTCTTTTTGCGGAGTCGCTTCAAAAGCAGCTCTAGTTCAGATCTGGCAGCTGCTTTTCGAGACAATCCTCGAAAATCTCCTCTTGACGGACGAAACAAATACCCTCAGGTTGACGCTTTCAAAATGAGCGGAACTTTGTTGAACTTCGGAATGCTATGTGCTTTAGGAATTACTATTTTGGCTTTTAGCTGGACTCAGTTTGAAGAAAAAGTAATTATTCCAGATGGTGCGATGGAGATGGAAGATGACATCGAAATCGAACCGCCAAGAACGGCTGAGCCACCTCCGCCACCACCTCCACCACCACCTCCCGTTATTGAAGAGGTACCGGATGAAGAAATTCTCGAAGAAGACGAACCTGAGTTTGTCGATCAATCCGTAGAGGAAGAAACCGTAGTGGAAGCTCCTGTAGTAGAGGAAGCACCACCACCACCACCACCTCCGCCACCACCACCACCAGAGCCGGAAGTAGATGAAATCTTTCAGGTGGTAGAAGATATGCCATTGTTCCCTGGTTGCGAAAGCGAATCAGACAAGGCTAAAAAGAAAGAATGTGCTACCAAAAAGATGTTGGAGTTTATTTACAAAAACATCAAATACCCACCAATCGCTCGTGAAAACGGCGTGGAAGGAACTACTGTAATCCGATTTGTTGTCGATAAAGATGGATCTATCAAAGAGCCAACAATCGTACGGGATATCGGTGCCCAATGTGGTGCGGAAGCATTGCG
>CALLVY010000498.1 GCA_938015925.1 uncultured Saprospiraceae bacterium | reverse complement strand
TCTGATTCAAAATCCAGGTCTAAGCTTTGCGCTTCGTCTTCTAAAAAGATAGAATAAAATCCGGGTGTTCCTTCTGCTTTTAGGCGAATGGAATATTTGCTATCTGCTGCACTATTTCGGCTTTTGGAAAATTCGATTTGGACGCTTTCTTGTTCCGTGATTACATTCGCCAATTTGCCCAAGGTTGGTTTTCTGACTTTTTTCTGGAGAATTTTCAGGGCTGCATTTTCTTCATTATTGGCGCTCAATTTAAATACCTTATCATAGCCTTCGATCTGTACGGCGATACTTGCGGATGAATAATAATTGCCCATGTGTTCTGCAAAAAAGATGAGTAGATTTTCTTCTTGATCGGCCAGTTTGATTTCAATCTCTTCATAGCGCCTTTTCTTTTTTAAAAGTACACCGCTGTCTATCCTATCGTTTTCATTATTGAGAAAAATAGAAACGCGATCATCGTCAATCCTTTTATAGGAATCCCAGATTTTTAGTCGTATCGTTTTATCATTGACCATCAAAGACTCCGAATGTATTTTAACCTTCCTGTTTTTCACCAAAGAATCCTGACCTTCCATCGGCAATCCTTGCAAGCCCGGATCCTCTTCTGTTTGCACCAATACCACGCCTTTGGTGGAAGTAACTTCTAATGGAGGTTTTGATTCGGAGGCTTTTTGGGCTGCTTCTTTTTGCTTGGCAGTTGCGACTTCCTCTTTTCCTGCTTTCTGTTCTATCAGTATTACTGATTTAGTATTCGGCTCCTCTTTTTCCAGAGTGCTGGACTGCATCCGTTTTCGATCTTCCTCCAAAATGGCATTGATGGCATAACTGTCGAGCCGTTCATAAAATATCTTGAGTTCATCAATCAATCCGATAAAATGGCTTTTGCCATGGCCAATGACGAGCTGATTGGTAAAGTCGCCGAGGTCTTGGAACATGGTTCCATCATTGGATTCCATGACTTCCTGTCCCTGGATAAAAACTTGATACCCAAATTCACTTCCTGTATAGGTAAAAAACAACCAGCCATTATCGCCCTTGGCCAGCACATTTACATTAGGCAATTCTCCGGCTTGCATACTTTTCTCTGTTCGAGTCCTTGCCCAATGATCATTTAAGAAAACCTCAATCTTCCGATTCGCTTCGCTTTTGGCGGTATTGGAAATTCGGCTTTGTTGGATCAAACTTTGTTCGCCATAGAACTGTTCGGGCTTTAGCCAAAAAGAGACGGTGATGGGTTCTCCCATTTCGAATACCCCACCTAGATTTAGTTCTGTATTTTTTCCATCTAAATAAATAGCCTGATCAAAAAGTCCGCTTCGCAAATCTGGTTCCATGGAAGGGGATCGTAAGATTTGTTTAATTTCTCCAGCCTCTTCCATCGCCCAATGCTTATCTGGATTGTACTGACCAGAACATGGAATAGCAAAAAGTAAAGCGAATAGTGAACTATATAAAATTCGATACATAATTAATTCTTTTGAGTCTGCCTTTCTTGGCAGGCAGATTTTACCAAGCACTTTTGACTTCTTCCAAAATACTACCGGCTTGAGTATTCGTACCAGAATCGGTTCGAGCATTATTCACAATTCTTTCCAGACGCTCTTTCTCTTTGATCGCCAAAGCTACCTTGGCTTCCAAGCCACCGACTTCTGCTTCATTTTTCGCAATGTCATTTTCTTTCTGCTTTATCTCTCCCTGGATAATGGCTAAACGATTTTTCAATCGTTTAATTTCATCCATGTAGTGCTTATACAAATTCTCTATCGTAATGGAAATTTCAACGCCGCGATCTTCTTTACCATGTTCCATATTTCTCTTATCGGCATTGGGAGGCTCAGGATGAACCAAAGCGGTAAAGTAGCCATCTATTTTTTCTGTACGAATGCCCTTCCCTTCCAAAATAGCCAAAGTGGTATTATAAGCGCAATAAGCTCGTAGAAAAGCCAATTCCCTATTGCTGATTTTACGGTTCTCTCCTGCCTTGATTTTAAAATAATCAGTGCCGCCATCCGCGTTTTTAAACTCTTCATCAATGTCTTGCTGAGCGGTATAATTAATAATTTTTTCGGTATCGCCTCCCCTCCAATCTGAATTTCCGGTGATCTGTAATTTGATCCCGATCGCATCTCGATTGGCTGGTGGCACTTCGTCTAATTTCATTAGAAGGATCGTCATCAGATCATTGGTATACCTAAGGATGTCTTCATTGCAATGCTTTGCAACTTTAAAACCTTCGATATCTGGCTGAATATTACTACTCATCCTTCCCTTCTTGTAAGTAAACTTGACCTTGGCTTCCGAATCTCCAATCACCACTTCATCGGTACTTGTGGGGCCTTCATCTGCTAATTGACGCCCCGCTTTAACGACTCTCTTAATCTCCTGAATCGTAGTACTAGACACTTTACTGATATCTCCTAATTCCACCTTCACTTCTTGTTCCCGAGGAATATCAATTTTTTCAATCGCTGCTTTGATCTCATCTGATTCTTCTCGCAAGTCTTGAATGGCTTTATTATCTGCTAGTATAGTTGCTTCCAATTCTTTTATAGAATCTTCATATTCTGAAATTTTATCTTTCTCCTCACCAATTTCACTTTCATATTTTTGTTTATAACGCCCCATTTTATCGCTCAACCATCTTGGATAACTGGAAAAGCTCCGGATACCAGTCAGGTTATCTTCATCCATATCGCGCATTTGTCTCATCAATTTTTTATCATTGCTTGTCGCGTATCCCTGCGACCACAATTCCGATGCGACGCTAAAATACTTAAAGGCCTCAGCCGATTTGCCCATTTCTTCCATGACCAAAGCTTCTTGGGTATAATACATCAAAGGGTTTTTTAAATGCATTTTTTTCCGCATTCGA
>CALLVY010000497.1 GCA_938015925.1 uncultured Saprospiraceae bacterium | reverse complement strand
GATTCCAGCGGTAGGGTTTTAGGTAGTTGAGTAGAAATTTAAAATTGAATTTCTTTTCCTTGATTACTTTTTTGGCATAAAAAGCATCGCTTGGGTAGAGCATCATGGCAATGCCATCGGTGCCTTTTCCAAACCATTGTTTTTCAAATTCTTCTTCCTCCAAGTCTACCAAACCATGGCCGGGATCAGCAATCTTATAGATGCTTTTTCCCGTCCAAAAATTGGTTTTCTTTTGATACAAAACCACAAAGTGATTTTGATTCCAATGGAGGATACAAGGTAGTTCAGCTCCTTCGTCGAGCATCTGCCGATTTATCTGTACCGGAAAACAATCGAAGCCTAAAAACTGAGCCGTTTGATTGATGCCCAATACACTGATTCCATCTCTGGCAATTTTAGAGTGCTTGCGGATATACTGTAGGGAATACTTTTTACCATAATACCGGGCGATCATTTGTAGACAAGCTGGTCCGCAGTCCATCTTATCATGTTGAGGTAGAAATTTGAATCTCCAATTGATCATAGTCGGTTATTTAAAAGTACCTGTTCTATAATATTTAGTGCGTCTCTTTGTAACTGTTCAGCTCAATGAAAGCTTTTAAATAGCGGGAAGGGAACCTAGTAGTGGTCAGAGGTCAATAGCCATCCCGGATAGAATGCGATAGCATTCACCGAGCCAATTTTTTTTTTAAACCGCCTGCGGATGCTCGGTAAATGCTATTGCATTTAAACCGAATTGGATTGCTGGCCTCTGGCCACTACCCAATGCAATCAATACTACAGATAGTATCTCCATTTTAGAAACTGCCTACCGCAGACAGGCCTCAGCTTTTAAAGTTGAAGTGTTACGTTTCTTTTTGAATACCATTATGTTGATACAACAAGTTGAGTAAGTATTCTCCCATCTCTTCGGGCCAACTTGGATCGAGCACAGCGAGTAATTCTTTTGTCTTGAGCGACTTGCGTTCATTGAGCAAATCAATCATTTCTCGGATACAGTCAAAATTTTTGACTTCTACCTTGGTTCCTCGGATATAGAGGTAAAGACTTTCTTCATTTCGAGAAGTGAGGTAGAGAATGGGAAAAGGATCTTCCAGTCGGATCGTATCCGTTGGCGCAAAACTAGCGCCGCAGTCTCGGTCGAGAGGCTTGGTCCAAAAGCCACTATTGCTGTACAAAGAGTAGCGAAAATCGCGGTAACCCATTTTGATGAAGTCTCTGAAATTGAGGTCCTCCAAATCTTTGGGGAAATCATAGAGTGCTACTGCTTGGTCGATGTTGCCTAAGTCAGCCAAAGGATTGTTATCGGGTGGGATAATATCTATACTTTCCTGGAGGTATTGATCCGTGATAATTTTTAAAGTTTTTTGCGCTAGTTTGTTCTTGGTCGGATTGTTGAACCACAAAGAAATTCCTACCGAGAGTTCCTCTGATTTGCCGATGTGAAATTGATGCCAGGGCATGGAATAAAGATCTCCGGTTTCAAAAGGAAATTGATTGGCATGTGGAATGAGAGGGTCGACGTCTTTATTATTGTAAACATCTTTTCCTACTAAGGATTCGTAGGTCTCTTTATCCCAGGTGTACATGGTTTTAGGGCCAGGGCCAAGGTGAAAGTGAATAACATTTTCTCCTCTTTCATCCGTGTGAATGCCAATAGGCGTGTAGCCATAATTTCCTACAAATAAAGTCAGGTTGATTCCTGTCATTGGAATACCTACTTTTTCGAGCAAGGGTTTGATTTTTAGGGCAATAATTTTAGCTAATTCAGCATTGAATTTTTCTCCGCGATTGATGATCAATCCAAATTTTTTATCGCCGAATAAACGTTTAGCCCAGTCCGTTACATTTTCTCCATCGAGTGGGGGAGTATCGTAAATTTCCTTCATGGCTGTACCTCGAAGCATTTTGCCCTCTACATACACTCGGTAGCCAAAAGTATCGGTTCGCAAGTTGGCCAATACGCGCAGAATTTCCATAAAGTGAACGCGCATGGTATCGATCTCGGTAGGACTAATGCAATTTTTGAATACAGTCGTCTTACTAAAATTTTCAGTGGTTTTTAGAAAACCTTTCCACCAGGTCGGACTAAAAGGTTTTATTTTTTTTAGAGTATTTATAGTCATGATGCAATAATTTTATTGATGATGGGACGAAAAATATTTTCAACCAGATTTCGCTGTTCCGTCGAGGTATTGTCTTTTACTTTCCATTCTAATTTTAACTCGGTATCATCTAGGCCAATGTGGAAATACAACCAATCAGATTGTGCTTCCAGAGTAGCTAGATGTGTTTGAGTACATTGGTTTATTTGCTCATCAATCATAGGATACTGCTCGCTAGCAAAAGCACAGGAGAAAGCAGAGGATACTAAGGTTTCTCCAAGTGAATAAGTAATACCAGAAGGACTAGTTCCTACTTGATTAGTCGGAGGGTTTGGAATAGGGATAGAAGAACTCATGGATTTTGATTTTAAGGAGAGAAGAAAAGGAGGAAGAAGGCTT
>CALLVY010000496.1 GCA_938015925.1 uncultured Saprospiraceae bacterium | reverse complement strand
CTAAGCGTTTCCTATTATCCATTATAGTTTTTATTTGGTAAATATTTCCGTTAAGGTCAGAGAAGAAAAAACATATTCGCTACAATTCAATTCACCTCCAAAAGGTAAACAAACACCTCAATCTAACCAACTCCTTGTAATTCTTTCATTCCGAGTCAAACTTCCCACCACATAAAGATTGGTATTCCTAAAGGCTCTCGAATCCTGGAGCGATTCTATTTCAACGCCCTTTCGGTCAATATAATTCGAATGGGCAAAATAATATTCCCCTTGCTTTTTAATAAGGAATCCGACATGAAAATCCAAACCGACAATTAAAACCTCCTCCTCTTCTATCGTTTCCAAAAACTCAAGTAGCTTTTCTATCGAAGTTATTTCCTTAATCGATTCCCGATCACACAATTCATAAATAATATCCGACGCTGCTTTTTGTGCCACTCTGAATCTATTGAGCGGAATGCCTAAATCTCTTAAAGTCGTCGAGACAAAATAGCCACAAGCGACGTCTCCCTCTCTTGGCCTTTCGGTATGCCCATTGAAATCCCAGGTGGTGCCCAGCCAATAGGGAAATATGGAATCTACTAGCGTTTGGGACATATAATTTTCGGCGGCGGCTAATTTACTTTCTGGTGAGTGATCGGTTCTGTTTTTTATTTCCCTTTGGTCTTTTGCTATTTTTAATTTTAACTTTTGGTAGTTTTCGAGATGGAGGTCGAGGTTAAAAGGTGGGGATGCTTCCGTTTGATCCTGGAGTGTTGTGCTCGCTGGGGGATTTGCGAGGTTTGCGCTTTCGTTATTTCCTGTTTGGCAGCCGCAGAGAAAAAGGAGAAGGATTAGTATGTTTTTTATTGCCTGGAGCATTTTCTATTTTTTTTCCTTTGTTCTACTTCCCGTTTCTCGTTTAATATATTTTTCCAATTCACCCATAGTTTGTTTCTCAATTAACCATTCCATATTCTTGTCATATTTTACTCCAAACGCTTCCCCTCTCGAATAATAATCTAAAACCACATTGATTCCTGCTAAATTAGTTTTTAATTTCGCCTCTTCTTGCTCCGGGTTTCGCAAAACATATTCGGTCCAACCTGCCAAAAACAAGACAAACAGTTTAGGGTTCTTTTTCGTATAAATAGAAATATAATTATCATAATAGATATAAGTAAGAGAGCAAATTAAACTAAGCTTTTTGAGGGACTATTTTTTGCTGACTCTTCGTTGCAAAATCAGTCGATATACCCGGCATAACTCCTGATTTTACGCCTCGATTCAGTAAAAAATAGCCTCCTCAATATTTCATAAATAATTTTGCTCTCTTACTTACAAAGAAGGAGTCTCTCTTATCCATTTCAGAAAAACCAGTTCTCCTTTTTTCCAATCTTTATGATTGAAGGAGTGTGTTTTTAACCAGTGTACTAAAACTAAAATCTTCTCTTCATAATTTTCATAATCTTCCAAGGTTTGAAAACTCAAGTCTGCGCCATCAAACACAATTTTATCTTGAGCGCAGATGTTGTTTGGTATTCCCAAAACTATTATGATCCAGAGTAGTAATTTTAATCTCATTTAAAAATATTTTTTACGGGTTCCATTCCGATCACAGACGATCGTTCTTGGTTTAAAATAACATTTAAAACTCAAATCCTCAAATCCACTCAATATTTCGATTGACATTACGGGTTTGGTTTCGGTGATTTTTTTATCCAATCTGATCTAAACTTTACGATCACCCATCCGAATTCGAATACATGACATCCGAGCGCAAAATATATTTTCTTCCAGAAACAACCGGTAAACCCGCGTGTTCCAATTCCTGCAAAAAGAATAAACCATCGCCCGTTTGAGGAGAAATCTCCAAACCTTCGAAGGCGGTGCCACCTCCTTCAAAATTGTCATTCAGATAAATCATAAAGGTGTAGAAACTTTGTTCGTTTCGATTGCGTTGATAGGGCGCGTCGTAGTGCCAATTGAATTGTTGATGGACATCATAGCGGTAGACGCGAAACAATTCATTCAATCCTATCGCCTGGTATTCTCCTAAATCACAGGGAACAAATTCTTCGATCTCTTGCCAAATTTGCTCCGCGAGGTTTTCGTCTTCCCAGAACAGGCGATCATTATTTCTAATTTCTTCCATCGCTACCGGACCATTGATGGTATTGACCAGTGCTTTTTCAAAACCTTCTTTTTCGCTTTTTTGAATAAAGGCCTGGCAAGCAGCAGGGCTCCATAGGTTTTGGATAGTGAATACGTCGTTAGTGTGTTCCATTAATTCCATGGGCTGAATTTTGATTTTAAAGGAGTGAAGAAAGGAGTCGGTGAAATGGAGGAACAAAGGGAAGGGGGATTTAGTTCCTTGCGATAAAACTACTTTCCGGGATTTTATAAAATCAAGAAGGTTGGGCAAATTAGGAGGTATTATTAAAGCAACAGATTTTCAATTCCCTTTTTTCAATAAATCTTCATGTTTGTATTTTATATAATCGTCAACACGAACACGACAATACAATCCTCACCTCATTTCCTATTCTCTTGACCTTAATTCCACAAATCTCATTATCACTTATAAGAATCTCGTCTTTCCAATTCTTAAGAACCACCATATTTTTATAATCCATCCAGGACGAACTCAACATTATCAAGGCTTCCTCTACCGTATAATCAGGAAACACAAAAGTGGTTTCACTCCAATATCCACCTGAACTATCTGTCAATTTTATGCCCTCTAAAAAGGTCCATTCTATAGCTTGATTCAATCCACCCCCATCATGAATTATTGGGCTCTTATAAATCGTATCCACACTTAGCAACATCAAATTGACAGTATACAAAGGAGGCTCTTTTATTTTTTCTGGCTGGACGGATAATAGATATTGATCAATCAAATACCCTATCTCTCCAGACCTTGTTAAAACTTGAACCCAGTGTCCTTTAAATATTAAAGGATCAATTTTTTTAGTAACTCCATTGATTTTTTCTGCCCCAGATATTCCAAGGACATTATAAGTCTTCTCCGTTTTTTCTTTAACCTCTAATTCTTCTCCAAAACCTAGTTTGGTAATTATTTTAAAATCAGTTCCAGGGCCCGCTCGCAAATTCATTCCGTTTTTTGCCCAGATATATAAAGTTTCTCCAATCTCATATTGATCGCTTCCTTTGGAATACGTTGCAAGTAAAGGGAGTATTAGAACAGCTAAGATTATTTTTTTCATTTTGACGATTTTAAGAAAAATTTGCTTGATTACTTTTTCCTAAGATCGAACTTTTCCTGAAGCCAATTGATTCTATTTATTATTCGATGAGTAATTTCTATTATTCGTTTATCAGTATTTTTTCGTTTTCCTACAAAAGTGCGACAAACCAAACATCCACCTCATCTCTATTTCTCAAACAAACGAGAAAAACAATCCTCTTCTCGCTCCAACAAATCATCCACCAAAACCTTCAAACCCAAATAGTGATCAAAAAACAAAGGGTCCGGTTTGATGTGATGAAAGTTTTGATGCCGCCAAAAGGTCATGGCTGCGCCAGCATAAATGGTAAAGGCTTTTAAGGCATGGATTTCTTTCTCCAACAATTGGACTTCCTCCTGATAGCCCGCTAAGAGATGACCCACTTTTTCCAGGTTTACCATTTTTTCTTCGGCACAAACGCCAATGATCGTCATCCCAATATCAAAAATTCGATAATAATAGCCCGCTTCTTCAAAATCCAAAACGGTGACCGCATCCTCCGCTTCGTTGACGATGACATTGTTCCAAAAAAGATCGCTATGGATAAAGGACTTCGGCAAATCCAATTGAAAAAATGGCGCGAGGTAGGCTTCGATTTCCGTCAGCCAAAGATCGAAGGGAGAATGGGCGGCATATTGCTTTACGTTTCCAAACTGCTCCTTGCCATAACCCAATTCCTTCGGAAGATATTCGGGCGCTTCTATCTGATGCAATTTACCTAATTCCTGTCCAATAGATTTCAACAGATGTGGTGGCAAATCTTTTTGAATTCCCCCTTCGATAAAGTGTTTAACCATTATCGGTTTTCCCTCCCAAACAAGGATGGGTTCCTTTTTTTGGGTGTAAACAATTTTGGAAGTTCGGAAATGATTTTGATTTAAGTGCTCTAAAAGATGAACCAACTCCTTTACTTTTTCCGGCGACTTTTGCTCGCAAATACTGCAGACATACTTTCCCTTTTCTGCATTTATTAAATAATTGGTATTTTCAGAACCACCGCTCAACAATTTAAAGGAAGTGAGCTCATAAATACCAAATTTTGCAGCAAGGCTTTCTATCTCGGCTTTTGACAAACGCGTGTATTGTTCCATTCTTATTTACTATTTCCTTGAGTTTGTTTCCAGTTAGTTTCCATCGCGTCCAATAAAGCTTCTTCCAGGTGAGCATGATCGGCCGTATACCCTTTTTGACAGCGCCTTTTGGCAAGCTCTATAGAGGCATGAGTCGCCGCTTCCGGCAATGTAGAAACATTCAATGTTTTTTGAAGGATGGTAGAAAATTTTGCAGGATGGGCGGTCGCTAAGCAGATTACTTTATGATCGCCAATTTGAGCTTTCAACAAATCTGTCGCCGCCAAAGCTACAGCCGTATGAGGATCTAACAAATAAGCTTCCGCTTCAAAGGTTTGCCGAATAGTCGCTATCGTTTTTTCATCAGAAATACTTTTGGACAAAAATCCTTCCCGATAAGCCGCAAAGGATTTTTCATCAAATTGCACCTTTCCTGTTTGATCAAATTCCTCCGTCCACGCTTTTATTTTTTCAGCATCTCTATCAACACAAAAATACAAATAGCGCCAAAAATTAATGGGAATCAAAATATCAATGGCCGAGGAAACCGTTTCATAAATCGGCTTTTTTGAAAAAACACCGGTACTAAAAAGTCGATGCAAACATTCATTTTTATTATTGGCCACTATAAAATAATGAATCGGCAAACCCATCTTTCTCGCCAAAGCGCCGCCACACAAATTCCCAAAACCTCCAGAAGGCACCGCCATACTCACCGCTTCGCCAATGGTATCCGCTACTTGTAAATAACCATAAAAATAATGCACGGTTTGAATCATGATCCGTCCCCAGTTCAAAGAATTTACGCTAGACAATTTCACTTGTTCTTTAAAGCTTGGGTTGGCAAATAACTTCGCAATAACCACGTCCAGGTCATCACCACCATCCGGACAATTAAACACCCCTACGGCATGAACATTATTATCCGACAGCGTAGTCATTTGTCGCTCTTGCTCATCGGTGATCAAGCCTTTGGGGTATAGGACCCAGGCATCCAAAGTTGATTTTCCGGCTACGTAGCTGGCGGCAGCGGGACCAGTATCTCCCGTTGTCGCCACAATTACGGAGAGTTTTTCGCCTTTTCTTTTTAGAAAAAAATTGATCAGATTTATCAAAAAAGACATCCCGACATCTTTAAAGGAAAGCGTGGAACCATAAAACAGCTCCATGATGTAAGTATTTTTCCGGGACTTTAACTGGGGAATCGGAATGACTTCTTTTTTTTCGAAAGTACTGTAAGCGGTCTCGATGATCGCTCGCAACTCTTCTGCGGGTACGATGCTCCGATCAATAAACAAGGAAAGTATTTCGAAAGCAAGCGCCTGATAAGACAGGGGCTTCCATTTCGCTAATTGCTCCGCTGATATTTGAGGCAATTGTTCGGGAACATAAAGTCCGCCGTCTGGTGCATAGCCATTTAGAATGGCCGTTTCTATATCTACCGCTGGGCTGCCTCCTTTATTGCTGACATATTTTAGCATCCTTATTGGTTTTGTTTTTGGAAATTGGAATAGACCGCTGCGGCAATCATAATATCCTGAACGGCGACGCCGGTAAGGTCCACCACGATCACTTGATCGCTACGGATTCCTTGCCTGCTAGAATCTTGTATCGCCTTCCCCAATTCTACTACTTTTTCTTCGCTAATGGCACCTGCTTTGAGCGCTTGATAAATCTCTCCTCGGTTTTTGCTTTGTGGAATACTATCCGCGATCACCAGATCTGCTTTTCCGAGAATGGCGCTATCCAATTCTTGTTTGGTATGTGTATCAGAACCAACGGCTACGATCAAGGTTCCGGGCTGAAGGTCTTCGGATTGAAGCAGGGGCGCGGTAGCAGAAGTTGTTGTAATAATGACCTTGGTATTTTGAGCAACTTCTCTGGGGCTCTCTGCCAGATGTACTTCAAAATCAGCTCCCAGTTCTGTTTTTAATTTCTGGGCATTGGCTTTGTTTCTTCCCCATAGCCAAACGGTTTTGCAGGGGTTGTTCTCTTGCAATTGGAGCAATTGTAATTTTGCCTGAACGCCAGTTCCGATAATTCCTACGGCTTTTATTTGAGGTGGTGCAAAATGCTTGACCGCTAGAGAACCGGCGGCAGCGGTTCGAATGTTTGTCAGGTGTCCTTCGTCTAGCAAAACACATTCTAGTTGTCCTGTTTTTTGACTAAACAACAACATCAGACCTTGGCTGGAAGAAATGCCTAATTTAGTATTTTCATAAAAACCAGAAGCGATTTTAATGACGTAGAAATCATCCTTTTTGATGTAGCCGTATTTGATGTGCACATCCCCTGGAGGATCTTCAAAGAGCAGCTCTCCTACTGGTGGCACCACCGCATTTCCATTGCTGTACTGAATAAATCCTTCTTTCATTGCGGTCACTACGTCCACTTTTTCCACGATGGATTTAATGGTTTTCAGGTCTATTATTATTGACATTTTTTTTAATTTTTTACTCGCATTCAATTGCATTTCCTTTTTCGTCCCAACACTTTTCGGAAATCAATTTATCGTCTTTATAAGTTTCTTCTTTCCATATTTTATCTCTCGCCTGCTCGTGCATAATTTTCCAAACCCCCTCCCTTTTTCCCTCCTTAAAAAAGGCTTCAATACAAAAACCATTTTCTTCCACATCGCAAATGGTCCACTTTCCATATCGAATACCGTCTTTCATATTTCCTTCGCCAGCCAGGTGTCCTCTTTCGTGGAACCACTTCATTAAGCCATTGGACTTTCCTTTTTCGTAAAAACCCTCGAGCAATAGAATTCCATTGTCCTGCCATTCTTTATGCAAGCCTTCTTTTAGACCTAGTGTGTAGCGACCTTCGGATTTTAATTGGCCGTTTTTATAAAAGGTTTTCCACCAGCCCTCTTTTTGGCCATTCTTATATTGGTTTATTTTTTCGGCACTTGTAGAGTGATTCGGTTCTACGATTGAATCTGTTTTTTCTGTGGTAGTTTTTAGCTTATCGTGGGGTACTGGTTTTTCCGGAGGTTTAATCGGGAGCTTCCCTTGCCCATTACAGGCTATTCCTGCCAATAGGGTAAAAAGGAAGATCGTCACCATGGACGAAGTATTTATTAAATACTTTTTTATAAATCTACTATTCGTTGCTTGTTCTTCTTTTTTTTTATTACTCATCATTATATTTTTAAAATAGCAAGAAAGAGCTTATTCAAAATTGCATTCAAACTTAACGATTTTTCAGGAGCTAAAATTGATTTTACCAATCAATACTGCTACTACTTTGACCTAAGCGAGGCATTTTCCAGGTTCCTCCTCGTTTCCATACCATAAAAAAGCCCTCAACTCTAGTGAGAGCTGAGGACTTTTTAAATCATTATAAAATAGATTTTTATTTCTTCAAAGACATTCTTTTCGAATCAACCACAATATTATCAACTAACAAAGAATACAAATAAACACCACTAGCCAAATTAGCATCTTTGAATTCAACATCTCCTAAATTGATATCAAGTGTTTGGCTGCGGATCAATTTTCCTTGTAGGTCAACAACTCTTAGCGCTGCACTTTGGGCACCTTCCGGTACAAAATATTGAATACTCGTTCCTCCAGAATGAGGATTTGGATAGTTTTGGCCTAACCATGCGGTTCTCAAATAAACGGGAATCTCTAAAGCTTCTTTTGAACTACTTTCTTTCTTACTTAATCCTACACAGCCTTCTTTACAAATATTTTCAAGATCATTTTTAATCTCCTCTACAGCACTAGCGAGATCTTTCAAAGTATTTTCTAAATCTGCAATCTGCTGATCTTTTGATTCTATTTGCTTTTGCTGTTCTTTGATTGCTTCGGTTAGGATAGGAATAAAACCATCATAGTTTACGGCATAACTTCCAGTTGGCATTTGACGTGATAATTCTGGAACTACCCTTAAAACATCTTGGGCAATAAATCCATAAGTTGGCATTACTTCAGCTCCTTCGCTGACCTTAAAATCATATTGCTTTCCATCGAGAGCCATTACTTTATCTAAAGCAGAAGATACGCTGTTTATATTAGATTTAAATTTTCTATCTGACCATATCCAGGTCCCGGCAAAGTTTGCGTAGCCAGCACCATAAATTACCGCAGTAGCGTTACTCCCCATCTCAACTTCCATAGCAGTACTCCATTCACATTCATCTCCCATTTTTAGCAATAAATTATCTCTGCAAGTAGAAGCATTGCTTGCATCAAGGAGTGTATTCCAACCAGGAGTAAAATGTTGAGTCCAAGGAATATTGACGTACAACATCGCGTCAACTGCATTCTCAAAATTAATTCCTATTCGATTGTTGGTATAGATCGCATC
>CALLVY010000495.1 GCA_938015925.1 uncultured Saprospiraceae bacterium | reverse complement strand
CCTGTATTTTTAAAACTACCAAAAGCCAGATTCAAATCCCAGATAATCGGATTGAACTGTCCAAAGTCATCTTTGTAGAGGTAATAATTTTGGCTATTCTGACCAGTGTAAGAATTGAGGTTAACCAATACATTATTGAAGGCCAACATCCATAAAGTTCGATCGACATTTAAGACTTCTTCCAAATCAGTTTCTTCTTCGCCCAAGCGCTTGGTAAGCTCGATCAACTCTGCCCAACCTTTGTCTGATTTCAATTCAAAATTAAAATTATAGCAACTAGCATCTTCTTGATATTCCAAAGAACCATAGACTTTATTTTTACAAGCCTCCGGATGTTTATCCGCCATATTCGAACTCGCTTTAATCAGCGCATTCTTTTTCGAACCAAAATTTTCTTTTAGGAAAGGACTCCCAATCGCTTCGATGTTTACAAACAATCCATAGTATTCTCCATTGACAAAAAGTCGTGCAAAATTGGCCTTAGGAGCAGGCATGTATTGGCGAGCAATTTCATAGCCCAATACTTCGCGGATCATACTCGGATCTCGTAAGGCATTGGATAATTTGATCACCTTATTTCCTTGCAGGTTTTCTCCTTTGATGTTGTGATTGAGTTTGATGTGAAAAGCATTGCGTTTGCTTCCGGTCTGAAAGGATTTGCTGCCGCGATAGCGAATACCCGCGCCAGAAAAACTTTTCCCATCCACCTGTACTTCCCCATCCAACAAACCGTTGCCATGAACGCGCAGCGAATCTAATAATTGTGCCCAGTTTTTGTCTTTAAAAGTGATCCGCAATTCTCTGACTTTATCGGTTTGATAAAAATCTTCGGCAGCTATTTGTTGTCCTGCACCACCACCATCTTGAGCAATCAAGGGACAGCATAAAAAACACGTAAAAAATACGATTAACCAATTTTTCATAAATAAAGGGTAATTATTTTTTTAAGAAAGTACGACTAACAAAAGGTCAGGAATTATGGTTTTCAGGAGGTTTCACCTTCGCAATAATAAGGAAATAAAGTCTGGATTCTGGATTTTAGACGAAAAATGATCGCAGGAGTCAATTATCGGGCCTTGGTCTATTGAAATCATTGGATGCAGCGGAGGACATCACTTCATAAAATCAACTAGGGTTTCCGCAATAGCTTCTGGCATTTCTTCCTGTAAAAAGTGGCCACAATTGGGAAAAATCCTTACTTGTGCTTGTGGAAGGTCTTTCTTTACCCGCTCCATGGTATCTTTGACCTTCGGCAGAATTCTATCTTTTTCGCCGTAGAGTATTTGCACGGGTCCTTTAAAGGAACTCAATTGCTGACTGATTTCATGGAAACCTTTGGGGCTTAGATTTTGCACTGTTTTTAGTAAAACTTCCCGTGCAGCAGCAGTCGCAAATGGAGCCTGATACACTTGAATGATTGCTTTACTTAAAGGTTCTTTTTGGTGGACGCCAAAATTTAGAGCTCGTTCTATTCCCTTGGGACTACTCATTATATTTTTCAAAATCGGAACGGCAGTCGACAGGCCAAATAATTTGACCATCCAAGAAAAATCGGGATAGACTAAGGTATTCATAAAAATCAGACGATCCACTTTTTCTAGTCGCTGCATTGCCCAAAACAAGCCCAGCGGCCCACCCAAATCATGCAAACCTAAGGTGACTTTTTCAATCTTTAGCGCTGCTAAAAAACCATCCAATATTCGATCGTAAAACCTAAAACTATACGAATCCGCCAAGGCTTTTTCGGATTGACCAAAACCAGGTAAATCCATCGCGATGACCCGATTCTTTTTTGCTAAGGCAGGCATAATATTTCTCCACAAATAAGAAGAGGTCGGCCAACCATGCAGCAACAAAATAGTCGCTCCTTCTCCTGCCGACAGATAATGAATTTTGCGATTATTGACTTCAATAAAATTACTGCTAATAGAGGAATGTATCATCTTAGGTGTTTTTTTTGTCGTCCTATAAATTTGGCTTAACGCAACAACATCACATTCCCCTGCTTCCGATATTCCAATCCATTGACACACTTCACTTCCAAATAAAAAGCAAAAACATCGGGCTCCACCAATCGCCCATTAAAATAACCATCCCAGGTCATTTCCTGATCGCGCGATTCAAAAACTTTCTGTCCCCAACGATTATAAATCAACAAATGCATCTCTTCTATAAAATTACCCAACACGCCCAATTCATCATTTTCCCCATCTCCATTTGGACTAAAGGCATTTGGAAAAAACAATTCTGGTTCTTCACAAGTTGGATCAATGACCGTAACAGTAATCGTTCTACTTTTACTACAGCGATCCTCATCCACGATATTCAATTCATAAGTAGTCGTCACCGTAGGGCTCGCTACGGGATTGGAAATATCTAAGTCAGACAAAGTCGGATCTGGCGTCCAGGTATAGGTATAGGAATCATCGGTTGTGGCTGTCAATTGACTGGTTTCTCCAGAGATGATCGTAGTAGGATCAGCCGCCAATTGCAAAGGCAAATCAATGTCTAATACAAAAACGTTGACTGTGCCAGCATCTGTACAATTATTTTGATTGGTCACCTGATAAGTATAAGCCGTCGTTGCATCAGGCATCACCAATGGATTAAGGCTATCCGGATCTGCTATGATATCCGTCTGAGGAGTCCATACAATGGTCAGCATATCTTCGGGATAAAGATTGACCAAAGGCAGTCGCTGGGTATCTCCCAAACACATTGACAGGTCTTCTGCGACTACTCCAATTCCCAAATCAAAGACACTAACGGTATCGCTTTGCGTACAGCCAAAAGTATCTGTCGCTTGTACAAAATACAAACCAGGTCGCCCCGGACTGGCACTAAATTGCGTCCCCAAACCATTGATCGTATTGAACTCCGGATCTACAGACCAAGCATAAGTCAAAGGTTCCAAACTCGTGACTTCCAGAAGCACCTCTTCTCCGCAAGAACCTTCTTCCTCTGGAGCTGTAAACTCAAAAGGAGGTGGTACGACCACTGTTATTTCTCGCATGATTTGACAGGTATCCGGGAGGAGGCTTGTGATCGTAACGGAGTAAGTTGTCGTCTGACTTGGACTCGCTATAGGGTTAATACTAAAAGGATCATCCAAGCCAATGCTCGGCGACCATTCATAGGAATATTTATCATCTCCATTGGGATTGATGGCAACGGATTCATTGGCACATATTTGTATGGAGTCTGCTAAAAAATTATCGATCAAACGGATGACGACCGGGCGTTCTACTGTAGCTTCGCAGCCCTCATCGGTATAAATCGTCAGTATCACTCCTAAAATAGTCGTCTCGTAAAAAATCAAAGAAGTATCCGAACCACTCGCCATTTGTCCCGTTGTAAACTCCCAATTCCAAGCCACAATATTGCCTTCTGTGGTGGTAGAAATATCTTGAAAAACGACTTCTACGGAATCTCCGCAACTGGCATAAGACACTTCAAAATCTGGCGTCAGCACAGGTTGTCCAATGTGGATGGTTTGAAAGACGGTATCTTTACAAGGCACGTCTACATCCAGTGTCAGAATCACTTGATAGGTTCCGGTATCTGGATAAGTATAGGTCGGATTTTCTTCTGAAGAAAAACTATTGACATTCGTCGTGTCCCCAAAGTCCCAAAAGACAAAAGGAGCATTGACACTGGTATTGGTAAACTGAACTTCAAAACCACCGCATTGCTGAAAGCTTAAAAAATCCAACTGAGGCGTAGTATCCAAAACCACTAGCGTAATAGAATCTCGGAGCGTACAATTGAACTGGTTGATTATATCCGCATAGTAAGTATAAACGCCTGTTCCCGGAGGGGAAATCTGAATAAAACTATTGGTGGGTGAATTGATAATATAATCGGTTGGTGACCAAACGTAATTGAGCACATCAACAGGGTCTGTGGAAATAAAAAACAAGATGGAAGTATCGCCTGGACAAATGGGCAAAATAATCGGTTCTCTGATATTGATCCCTTGTCCATTGATGAGCACACTATCCAAAGCCGTACAGGAAAAACTATCAATTCCTTGTACATAATAATAGCTTGATCCAAATGGTTCTATGACAACACTCTCCATGTTACCAATCACATTTACCAGCTCATTGTCCGTTGCCCAGAGGTAAGCGATCGCCTGATCGCTACTCACTGATAATTCTATCGTCGGATCACAGATCGTATCTGCTGGCGGCAGTAATAAGTCTATTGGTTCTGGTATAAAAATATCGATACTTCTTTCTACCCGACAAAAACCATCTGCCGAAGTGATCGTCACTTGATAAGATTGATCCACCTGTGGCATCACGGTTTGTTGGCCCTGATTGACATTAGTGATGCCTGGCCCAGGTGCCCATTGGTACGATAGAGCAGGATCAAAATCATCGAGCAGCATTAAACTTTCTCCCAAACAAACCACCGTATCCGCAGCCACCAAAGGATCACCAATAATGATATTCGGCACCTCCAAGGTCAATTCTTTGGCACAACCATTCTCTGCCGTCACCAGCAGTGTCACCAGTATTTGCCCAGGATCGAAAATGGTAAAGGTGGGAGATTGCACAGAATCCATATCCATCACTAGCCCATTCAAAGTGATGGTCCAAAACCACTCCACTGGCGTGGAAAGCGCATCTGTACTCAGATCGGTCAATTGAATCACCAAGCTATCCGAACACTCTTCGTAGGCAAAAGAAAAATCGGGCATTAAAGAAGGCGGTAGCAATTGAATCTCGCGGTAAAAAGTATCTTCACAAAAGCCACCTGGATTAGCAATCAACATGATATTATAAGAGCCCGTATCTGAAAAAGTAAAAGTTGGACTCACCTCACTCGACATCGCTCCCGGGTTTCCCGGATCATTAAACATCCATAAAAAAGAATCTGCTGCAACACTTTGATTGTCAAAATTGACGGTTAAACTATCGCATTGAAATAATGGACTAAAAAAAGAAGCGGTGGTTGTCCCACATTCTCCTACATTGTATTGAAAATCTCTTCGAATAGAAGAAATCAAAATGCCATCGCGGAATTCATCCATACAGACGCCGACTACAAATTGGCCAATGGTAGTGGGAATTCCAGTCAACAAACCCGTTTCGGAATCAATAGTCAGTGGTTCTCCACCAGCTAGACCATTGAGTAAATTATCCAAACTATAAAGCGGTGCCAACCAGACCACTTCCATCGGCACTGTTTGTTGCCAAGGATCAGGCATCGGTTGATTGGGTATCGCTCCATCCAAGGGATTACACAAGCGGTAGACAATGGAGTCGCCTTCATTATCTATGGCAGAATGATCGAAAACAATCGGTTCATTCGAACAGATATAGACCGGTGGCCATTCCTTAAATTTTGGAGACGTATTTTTTTCTAATAAAGCGACATCTTTGATGGTCACGCCAAAAGTTGCTCCCGTTGCGAGTGGTTCCACAATATTATTGATGGTTACATTTCGGCAGCACCGTTGGTAAATCAATCGATAACCACCAATCCTTGGCGGCAATTCGATTTCGGCTCGGTAAGTCGTTCGGTGTACACAGACAGAAGGAGGCACGACCAGACACTCGTTAAACAAGGTAGGACTCAAAGTATCATCCCCCATTACGGGAATAAAGAGACTATCGATCAATTCAAAATCCTTGTTGTAAATACCGATGGAGGCATTCGCATCGAAGGGGGCTCCAGGATTACCATTGAGGCAATCGCGAAATACCGTCAATTGAATTTCGTAAGTATCTCCGCCGATGTGAGAATAAGTCATCTCCCCACCAACGATATGTGTTGCTTTTCCCGAAAAAGGCAAAAGCAAACTAAGAAAGCACACAACTATCCCGAAAGATAGCGGCCTGGAAATCGCAAAAAAAGATCGTGATTTTATCATGAAAACAATAGACAAATGCTTGTCTGTAAACCAAGGCCTGCCAATTTGGAGGAATTTGGTTTTGACACAATTGGGTTATTAGTAATTGCCAAATATTTTTTAACGGATATTGGAAATAATGAAGATCATTTTAATAGCCAAAAATCAACCTTATTTTTGATTTCTAAACACTCGTTAATTTTGTAATTATTAAAGAGGAAAATTTTCTTCTCCAATAAACTTGAAGCACGAACACGTAATCAAAGGCATGTTTAATACTAATAATATTACTTTGTCAATTTAAAGAATTTCATTTCTAATCCTATGATTCTTTTTCCAATGAACGACATCAATAGGTTTCTTTCTCACAGGCCGCCTAATGGCGGAGGCCTAAAGCATGTGGCCGCCCGTCCGCTTTGCGGTTCACGAGTTTTCACTCGTTCATGCATTCGGCAAAAAGATACGAGTAACCAAAACCCTCGTCAAAAAAAACTCCTCCGTCGAACAGTTTTTTGACTGGCCTCCCATTCCTTCTAGCATCAGGATTACCAGTACTTTTATCTTTTTTTTCTTAGATCAATCTTAAAGTGACAAAATAATATTAAAATAATAGACTAAAAATAGAAATTCTTCTCAAGTATCGCGACAAATAAGACTTATTTCTATCCTTCGACCTGAAAAGCGACAGTTTTCACGCGTTTGCTGACGCTACCATCTGGCATTTTTTCTTCCAAAATCATTTCCTCCGCCATCGGCAAATCAAAAACTTCCTGCATATTTCGGATACTTCCGGCAGGAACGCCGGCTTTGGTCATCAAAGCCATCCAGTCTTCGCGGGTTTTCAAGGCAAAGGCGGGGAACATCAATGCTTTTAGCGCCGTTCTGTTTTCTACTCTTAAATGATTGGTTACAAATCGTTTATCCTCCATCAACTCTGGTAAATTAATAAGCTTGCAAAGGACTTGAAATTGCTTTTCAGTACCTACTGCCAGTACCAGGGCTTTATCATCTTTGGTGTAAAAAACATCGCCATAGGGCGCAATATTTGGGTGCATGGTTCCCATCGCTTGAGGCAAATGCCCCACCATCAACCAGTTGCTTGCCTGATTGGCCAAAGAGGCAATAGCAGCTTCGAGTAAGGAGGTACTGACATAAGCGCCTTGTTGGCTTTGGCTGCGTTGCAGCAAAGCGACCAGGATTCCTTCTTTGAGTTGATGAGCCGCCAGGAGGTCAATTAGAGCTACGGGCATCTTTACCGGATCCCGGCCAGGTTCGCCATTCATAAACAAAAAACCAGCCTCCGCTTGTAAGACCACATCAAATGCCGGACGGTCTATATCTGGGCCAAAAGAAGTCAGGTGTGCATAGATCAAACGTGGATTGATCGCTTTGAGGCTTTCGTAATCCATGCCCATTTTTTGGGCAGAAGACATTTTAAAATTACTGATGACCACATCCGCATCCTTAATCATTTCCAGTACCCATTTCCGGTCTTCTACTTCTCGCAGATTCAATAGATGACTTTCCTTGTTCCAATTGATACTGCAATAATAAGCCGACCAGACGGTCTCCTTAGATTCCTTTGGCAATCTCCAGGATCGAGTTACATCACCTCCGGTGGTTTTGTTTTCTATCTTAATGACCTGCGCCCCCATTTCTGCAAAAAATAAACCTACGGCTGGGCCCGCCAAGACACTGGCTAATTCGATTACTTTTAGATCTTTAAAAATCTGATTGGTTTTCATAAATATTGACTTGAATAAAACTGCTGCACAAAATACATTGCGACTTTTAAACTTTCGTTAAATATAAAATTGATTTTTGAGATCTTGAGGAATGATTTGATCTTTAGGCCTGTTGTCCTATCTTTAACCTAAGGAAAAAGCAAATAATGAAATGATGAAAAAGCAAATCACCGTACTCAGTGGCGCTGGAATCAGCGCA
>CALLVY010000494.1 GCA_938015925.1 uncultured Saprospiraceae bacterium | reverse complement strand
CTCTGAGACTTTCGCCATGAAAATGTATATGGGCCCCAATGAATATGAACGTTTAGCCGCTATCGGTTCCGACTTTCAGGAAATCATTCCTTATGGTCGTAGTATTTTTGGAACGGTCAATCGCTGGATCATTAAGCCTATGTTTAATTTCCTTTCCCAATTTATAGGGAGCATGGGAATCGTTATTCTCGTATTGACTTTTATCGTTAAAATGGTGCTTTATCCATTGTACTACAAGATGTTGTATTCTCAATCCAAGATGGGAGCATTAAAACCCCGTCTTACTGTACTAAAGGAGAAACATGGAGATGATGCACAGGCCGTTCAGGTAGAAACCATGAAATTGTATCGGGAATTTGGAGTGAGCCCTTTGGGAGGCTGTATGCCGATGGTTTTACAAATGCCGATTTGGTTTGCTTTGTATCGCTTTTTTCCAGCCTCGATAGAATTTCGACAAGCGAGTTTCCTTTGGGCAACAGATTTGTCAAGTTTTGATGTAGCCTTCAATTTGCCTTTTGAAATTCCTTTTTACGGAGCGCATGTTAGTTTGTTTACCTTGCTTTGGGCCGCGTCAACAGTAGCTTATACCTACTATAATACCAAGCATATGGACATGAGTATGAACCCGATGATGAAGAATATGCAATACATGATGCCCGTAATGTTTTTATTTTTCTTCAATAATTTCGCTGCGGGTTTGACCTGTTACATGCTTTTTAGTAATTTGCTGAATATTTTGCAAACAGTAGTGACGAAAGAGTACATTATCGATAAGAAAAAGATCGAAGAAGAACTGGAAGCTTATAAGAAAAACCCGAAAAAGAAGAAGAAAGGAGGATTTCAAGATCGTTTAGAAGCGGCGATGAAAGAGCAGAAGAAACAAGTGGCAGAAAAAGAGGCTTCCAAAAAGAAAAAGAAAAAGTAAGGTTGAAAAAATAAATTTTACTTACGTGAACCTTGCGGTTTCTGTTTTTCATTCTTTAAAGTACCTAAAACGACCTTGGAGAGTGAGATCACTTTAAAATGTAAAACCCAAAAGAAATCGACAAAGGAGATTAGCTGCGCTGAATGGCGCTTCATGACGGTAAAACATTATTTTTAAACAACACTAAAGAGTAATTAATTCGGTATCAGAGCTCTGCCACAAGTTATTCAGCCGGCAGAGCTCATTTTTTCTTCTTTCCGAAAAAAAGAAAGGAGTAAGATTAATCGAAGGCCTTACCTTATTATAATTATGAAGAATATCGTTCTTTGTTTTGTCCTATTGTCCCTTGTGGCTTGTACCCGTAAGGGCACCAAAGTCATTCAAGAAGAACCCACCACCACAATTTCAGAGGTAAACGAAACGCCTCCGGTAGTAGAAGAACCCACGGTAGAAGAGGAAGAGATTCTCGTTGAGGCGCCGCCTTATTTGGTTGCTGTGATTAAAAAAACAGAATGCTATGGCATTTGTCCCGTTTTTGAAGTCCGCTTGTTTTCCAACGGTCATTTGACTTATAATGGAGAAAAAGACGTTCCCATGCTTGGGCGTTATGAAGCTTGGGAGGAAAAGAGTTTTTTGGATGGAATCAAAACCAGAGCTTATCAGATGGGCTACTTTGGTTTATTAGATGTTTATCCAGCCAATCAAAAAGGAATAGAGGATATTCCTAAGACGATTACCTATCTCAATTTCGACGAGCGAGAGAAGACGATCATCAACAATTATGCAAGCCCCAAAGTACTCCGCGACTTCGAAGATTTCCTGGAAACAAAATTACTCCAGGTAAATTGGAAAAAAATGAATAGCGGAAGCTAAAATGCTTAGCTTGAAGAAGCTTAAACAAAAAAAATGAAGGGCTAAACATCTCAATCAATCTTCAAGATTAATTTCACCATTCTACCTTAATCATCCGTCCCACTTTACCCGCAATTTTTACCCAATAAATACCAATCGGATATTTACTTAAATCAATTGAAACCGAATTTTGATTTTTTACGACTTGATCAATAATCCTCTGCCCATTGGAAGCAAAGACTTCTAGTTGACCATCCAATAGTTGGTCCTCCATTTGCACCTCAAAGCGACCCGTACTTGGATTAGGAAAAAGCGACAATTTTTCTTGAACTTTATCCAACTCTAAAACAGCATTCGGATTCATCGGAAATACAGGCTCAAAGCTTCGTTCCAATCGATAAGTTTTATTACTCACCCATTGATCTTCCAACATCCCACCTACCAAATACTTTACCGTATCCGAAATTTCCCCAACCCCTCGTAAATCCATCGGCAAAGAATTAATGGTATCCGCAAACCAAGTCATACTGTCAAGCTTATAAAACAAACTACGCTTGGCAATAGGAACCGGGCCTGAACCGTCATAAGCAATGCCATCAAAATTATAAGTATTAGACGATCCGCCCAGCCAGTAAGGATTGCCATCTACGGTAGTGGCTCCCATTCTATAGCCCATATTATCTGGATCTCCTGATTCTCCTAGCCAACCAATAGCGGTTGGATTCGAAGGATTGATCAAACCTTTTCGCAGAATAGAACTAACACCAAAATCACCTCCAGTTGCTCCGCCATAATAATATATTTCATTGCCAATGATTACACCAGAAGCACCAAAGGCCATAAAGAAATTAGAAGTCGGCGTAGAAGAACCGACTAGCCACTCATCTTTTTTAGGATTGTAAATTTGTACATTCGGCACATTGCCTTGGGAACTTGAAGTTCCTCGCCATCCAGTGATGACATAAATTAAGCTATCATTCCAAACTGCTTGTACTTGATCATCTATTGGAATGGGAATGGGAGCTCCATCAGAGAGATAAGTATTGGTTTTGATATCATAGCGATGGACGCGATTGGAAGACAACTCTGTAGCTTGAAGCACATGATAGCCCCCGATAATATAAATGATGTCTCCAATTCGACTAGCTCCAGCCGCAATTTTACCAAGCGTATCCGGAAGTGGCGCAATGGTTTCCCAAACATCTGTAGCTACATTATAGCGAAAGGAACGCAGGTGAATTCCTGCTCTAGTCTTAGTAGAATCTATTCCACCAAAAGAATAAACATAAGGAACGTCATCGATAAAACCTTCCACCACAGCATTATTACTAACCCGTTCTGGCATTGGACTTTTTTCGACTACGCGCCAATATTGCGCAGAAAGACTAAAGGAACAAGTACATAGAAAAAGCAAAAGGTAAAGGGATCTCATGTTTCTAATGTTTTAGAATGTGCAGAGTAAGAAGGCCATAAAAAAAGAGAGGAGGATTTCCTCCTTGGTAAAACCAAGGTCGAAACCCTCCTGCAATTGTCATTAACCACTAATAAATTCGAATTCATTGAATTCAGATTCTAAATATAATGTATATACCGTTGATTTGTTTACAGTAGAGGTAGTGAATTGTATTGATCCGTCTTTGCTATGACATTTCACAGGCTTGAAGGGCAATCCATAAATATTGATTTTACAATTCTTATAGCTATCCACTCGACTTCCTTCTTTTTCCATGCTCAGTTTAAAACTGGAGATGCTTCCTTTACTGACAAATTTTCTTAAAGCATAAACGCCATTTTCATAAGCATAGTCATCTCCGGCATCTTCGTATAGAACACTTTCTGTTTGCTCTTTACCAAAGTAAACATCCAATTCGAGTGTTTCTACAGGCCGTTCTCCGGTATGTTGCATCACTGGATAACGCGGAATTACCGCACCTGCTCTTACAAAAATAGGAATGCGTTCCAAAGAGCTAGCCACATTCAGATATTGCCTTCCAGCAAAAGCAGCACTGCTTTGGTAAGGATACCATTTGCCTTTTGGCAAATACACGCGATGGGTTTTAACTCCTTGTTTCATAACCGGAGATACCAGCAAGTGATCCCCAAATAAAAATTCTCCTTCTCTTTTAATCGCGATTGGATCTTCCTGGTCGATAAAAGCCAAGGGTTTCAACATCGGCGTTCCCTTTTGACAGTTTTGCCAAAAAGCAGTATAGATACACGGTAATAATTGGTAACGCATTTCAATGGCCTTTCTACCCAGGTCTTCTCCATCTTCGCCAAAAGACCAAGGTTCTTGATCCAGGCGCAATTCTGCAAGTGACTTTTGTACGCCTTCCGCATCAACTTCTGCGGCACCATCCACATTATTACCCATAGAATGCACTCGATATAGCGGATGAAAAATTCCAAGTTGTAACCACCGAACCATCAGTTCTGCATCTGGTTGATCTACAAATCCTCCGATATCCGTTCCGATAAATGAAAATCCTGAGGTACTCATTCTTTGGCATTGGCGATTGGCCAATTGGAGGTGATCCCAGGAAGCGACATTGTCGCCAGTCCAGGCAGCGGCAAATCGTTGGCCTCCGCAAAAGGTCGCACGGGTCAATACAAAAGGTCGGCGCTCTGGTCGCAATTTTTTCAAACCTTCCTGCGTAGCTCTCGACATTTGTTGGCCATAAATATTATGCGCTTTGTCATGAGCACAAGGGTGACCATCATAATCATGTCTGATGTCTTCCGGGAAGGTTTTGGAATTGACTTTAAAAACTGCGGGCTCGTTCATGTCATTCCAAAAACCATCGACGTCATGTTCTTTGTAAAGTTCATCGTACAAAGGTCCCCACCAATCTCTGGTTTCAGGTTTGGTGAAGTCTGGGAAGGCACAATCACTTGGCCAAACCGGGCCCGTCATCATTTCTCCATTTGGTCTTTTGCAAAAAACATCTTCTGCTACCCCTGTTTTATAAACCTCATATTCGGGGTCCACTTTGATCCCTGGGTCGATCATAACCACTGTTTTAAATCCATCTTCTTTCAAGTCTGCAATCAACTTCTTAGGATTTGGAAAATGCTCTTTATTCCAGGTAAAACAACGATACTCTTCCATGTAATCAATGTCCAAATAAATGGCATCACAGGGTATTTTTTTATCCCGGAAAGTATCCGCGATTTCCCGAACTCGTTTTTCTGGATAATAACTCCAGCGGCATTGATGAAAACCTAAAGTCCAGATGGGAGGGAGTTCCGGTTTTCCGGTAAGGTCCATATAGCGTTCCGCTACAGCGAGTAAATGTGGACCATTGATAAAGTAATAATTCATTTCACCACCAGCTGCAGAAAAAGAAAGGCTTCCTGATTTTTCACTATCAAAATCAAAATGACTGCGATAGGAATTGTCTAGAAAAATGCCATATCCATGGCCATTATTCAGTCCATAATAAAAAGGGATGGCTCGATAAAGTTCATCACTAGTGTCATTGAAGGCAAATGCATCGGTACACCAATTTTGCAATAGGTGTCCTCGCAAATTAGCACTACGGGATTTGTCTCCTAAACCAAAATAGGCTTCTTCTATTGGTGCCTTTTTGTGAATGGCCAATTCGGTAATTCCTTTTAAGATCGTTCTGCGTCCCTTAAAACCAACGCCATCCTGGCAGATGGAATGACCATTCTGATCATATAAATTTACCTTCATTCCCAATTTGTCTATTCTGCAAGTAACAGTAGGCGTTTCAATGGTGAAATACTTTTCCTGTTCTTGAAATTGGATCCTAACTTTTTGGGATTGGAAATTTGGATCAATGGCATAAGAGAAATCATCGGGAAAGGTACCCGTAATAGTATACCTAAACCTGAAAATATCTGTTCCCAAGATAGAGACTTGTAGTGCTATCTGATTTTTGCAGCGGAATATAAAACTGGATTCTGATATCTTTTCAGCTTTAGTGATCTCGTTTGGAGCGATGTCAAAATAGACATCCGGATAACGTTCACTTCCTTCGGTTTGGTCGATGTGAACGGCCGCATCTGGGTTGCTAACTTCTGTTGTAGGCGCCGCTGTAGTTTCTTCCAGCATTACTTCTTTTTCTTCTTTGGCCATGTGCTTGTTTTTGACTGAATGTGTGCGATGTATTTGTGGGCTTTATCTGAAGTGTAAAAATAGAATTTCTATTTAGGACAAATGCAAAATTTCTTCATTAACTTGTGTCTCAGCAGATTTCTTGTTGAGAATCAAGTTATTATCAGCAGGTTTATGCGAGCATATTAAAGGACTATTTTGTAAACCAAGGGATTTAATGAGCTTTTCGAGAAGAATAAAAAAATGGGATATCCTATGTGCCGGAGAATTATTGGCCACTTTTCAATGTGAAAAAGCCAATGAAAAAGCAGCTTTCCAGCAAAAATACGACTTACTTCCTGGAGGAGATTTAGCTAAGCTCTGTATGAATATGGCTCGTTTGGGCAATCAATCTCGATTGGTGGCTTCTGTGGGTTTGGATGAGATGGGGACGCTCTTGTATCGAAAGGTAGAAAGCTTAGGAGTGGATTTGGGGTCTTTGCGGATGGTGGAATCACCAAGTACGCTAAGTTTGGAAACGCCATCGAAGGATCAAACAAACATGCAATTTTACCGGAACGCCGATTTTTTACTTGCGGAAGATCAGATGTCAAATGACGTCCTCGCCAATGTTACTCTTTTTCATACGACCTGTTTTGCCTTGAGCAAAGAACCTGCGCGGTCTATCATTTTGAATGCAGCGGGATTAGCCTATGATTTGGGGAGTCAATTGAGTTTGGATTTAAACTATAGGGACAAGGTTTGGCCAGACCGCCAAGAAGCTCAAAGTATCATTGCAGAATATTGTCAATTGCGACCTTTGGTAAAAGTTGGAGAAAAAGACTGGGAAAGTTATTCTGGAAAAGCATTTACTGCTCCGCGCGAAGTCGTCCGACATTTTTTAAAATTGGGCGCCTCTTGGGTTGCAGTTGCGATGGAAGGGGGAACTTATCTGGTAGCAGATCAAGAAGAAGAATATCAAATTAACGGAGCCTTGGATGAAAAATTAAATGCTCCAAATACAGAGCCTGCTTTTTGGGCAGGATTTTTAACCGCATGGTTGGATGGGGGAGACTTGAAAAAATGTGGCCAAGCTGGACAAGGAATAGCAGCACTAAAATTAAATCACTCCGGTCCTTTACCCGATCGAATTGATAGAAAGGAAGCCATTATTGGTTAAATAAAAAAAGGGAATGTAATTTTTTACATTCCCTTTTTTTATTCCTTTAAAACAAGTCCATTAATTGGTATACAATCTTTGGAATGGGAAAATGATTTCATTCTCCTCAAGTTTATTTAAACTTCTCAATCTAGAAACAGAGATACCATAAGTTTTAGCAATAGTAAAGACCGTTTCATTTTCTTTTACAATATGTACTTGTCTTTTAGTTCCTGTTTTTTCTGTACTGATGCGACTTCCAACAGCATTGTATTCAGCAGGTACAGGAATGTTGCTTGCACTAGGAACATTAGATGCCATCGCTGGAGCAGGACAATTACAATCATTGGTTTTTAAAACCTGGCCAACATAAATCGGATCAGAAATTGACAAATTATTCATAGATCGGAATCGACCTACAGAGTAACCATATTTCTTAGCCAATTGGTAAATGGTCTCTCCGCGACTTACGACATGAGAACCACTATTGTATTCTTTCCATTCCTCTGGATCAGGAGTCTCGACAACTTGAGTTGGCGTAACATTCGAAATTTTCAATTTAGTACAAGGCGAAATCTTATTCGGATTTCTAATGCTATTCATGCGAATCAAATCTTTATAAGAAACACCATAGATTCTTGCGATCCCATACAAAGTCTCACTTCTCTGCACAATGTGATAGCCAGGACTTGCATATTCTTGACATCTTGAATAAACAGGAGTCGGAGCAGGTGCTGGAGTTGGTCTTGGTGCAGGTGGAGTGTAGGTAGTCGTTGGTCTGGTAGGATAAGTCGTCGTCGTTGAAGGACGAGGTGCTGGTGTACTTACAACCGTTGTTGATCCCAACATAACTCCATTTCTAAAAGTATTTCCTCCACAAACCGTATTAGCCAATTGCCCGGTAGACCAATCAATATACACCCCGCGATCAATGTCTTTATAGACATTACATTTAGGAGCTGTTGTAGTGGTCGTGGTGGGTACTCCAACTACCTGAGTTTTTGGTGGACTAGTGGTCGTCGGGTACGTCGTTGTTGGATAAGTGGTCGTTGGTCTGGTGGTCGTGGTTTTACCGGATTCCAAATTGGTTACTGTATTACCCGATGTATTGGGAGTACTAGAACCACGGGTAGAGTAGAATACCCCTTGAGGTTTATAGTTCAACTCTTTCCCTTGACAAAACCCTCTGAGGTATTCATCTAGTGGAATGTTATTGATCGAAATCAATTCCATTTTGTTGTTTTCTGCATCCGTTTGATTGAATCCGGTTTTTTCTTCAACCATTCCAATTTCAGGAATAAGTATCAATTCTGCATAATTTTTTCCAGCGCGGTTACGGATTTTTGTAAACTGGTATTTCTTAGGACAATCATAAGAAACCGTTCCATTATAATAAACCTTTGCTTTAGAACCTGCAGTCGCAATGTTTTTGCCATTGGCTGCCTGGTTGAAATTATAAGCAAAAACATGATCCAAAGAAGAATAGCCGACTAGAGTAGGAGTGATCTGAGCATAACTTGCTAAGCCAACGGGCGAAACATTATATTCATTTCCATTTCTTCTGACAAAATACAATTGGATTTCACCTTTATTCACCTGTCTTACAAATCGCTCATTCATGGCCAAATCTTTACAAGATTTAACTTCCGAAGGTCTGGCTCTTTGGTTGACCCGGTTTTCAATTCCAACTTCAAAAATTACCTTTTGCTGATCATTCAATCGTACATGATATACGATGTGACTAAATCCCGCTGCTGCGTTTGAATAGCGATACTCATACCGATCCATACAAGAAGCATCGTACTCCAGGTAAATGGTGTTGGCAATAGCAGACTGGGAAATTAGTAAAGCGAAAAGCAAGGAGAGGAGTTTAAACGCTTTCATCTTACAAGATTTGTTTTGTGTGTTTCAAAAATGTTTTCTCAATAATAATCCGGAGTTAGCTCCAAATATGGAAATCAAGGTATAGTTATTTCTGCTTAATTCCAAAGCTTTGGACGCTAATATGGTACTTTTTTCAAATGTAAAGGCATGAAGCTGAAAATTTTAACTATTTGGCCTTTAATTTTTTAGCTAAATGCAATTAAAGTATAAGTTTAATTAAACTCAAGCAGCTAGCTACTAAAAAGGGTAAAAAATTGTTCCAAAAATGAATAGAAAGTGTCTTTAATAAGAAAAAGCGCCTAAGAGAAGCGTTTTTCCTCTATTTACATGATTTAAACCCTGAAAAGTCAACGAATTCAAATTCCTTGACTTTATTGATCTACAATCGCTCTGGTCATTTCTCTTTTTCCTGGAGGACCAGCCAATTTTTCAAGCCGAAATCCGACTGCTTTTAAACTGCGTTTTACGACTCCTTTTGCACAATAGGTAGTCAATACTCCTCCTGGTTTTAGGGCATCATACATTTTTTGTAAAAATGCCTGTTCCCACAAATGTGGTTGGGCTTCAGGCGCAAAAGCATCGAAGTAAATGATGTCGTATTGAGCCTTAGCTTCAATGTCCAAGAAAGATTGTTGATGTTTTAAAAAGGTAAAATGATCGCTGAACACTGTTTCTTTGGACCATTCACAAGCATGTAATTGCTGAAATTGGGAGGCGGAAGCAGGAGCTTCCAGTTGATCTGGATAATTCAATTGACTTGCCGTAGCCAAATCAATGGGATACAATTCATAAGTTGTATAATGAATTTGCAGCGATGATTTTTCTGCTTCCAGATAGCTCATAAAAGCATTAAGGCCAGTACCAAAGCCAATTTCAAGGATTCTCAAGGAGCTTGATTCTAAACTTTTATGGCAAAGCCCCGCATCAATGAAGACATGCTGACTTTCTTGAATAGCGCCGTGTCTGGAATGGTAGCTAAGCTGACCTTCCTGTGCTATTAAAGAATGGGAACCATCATCGGTAGTAAAAATAGAGACCTCTTGATCTTGCATCGTGAAAATTTGGCGCAAGATAGAAAGATTTTGCGGGTCTAAAGAACACTTAGAAAGTGCTGTCAAAAGACTCCTGCAGTTCTGCTACAGATATATCCAAATGGGAGGCATCATAGGTGACTTGTCCATTACGCAAAAGAATCAATTGAGGAGATTCATGATATACCGAGAACTTCTCAGCAATTTCATTGGAAATATTTCTATACCTCAAAAGGTCTAAATAATATATCTCAACATCCTCTGAACTGAAATCCCAATGGTCTTCCAGTCGGAATTTTGCCATGGAACTAATAGAACAACTCGTACTATGTTTGAATATAACGCAAGGTTTGGAGTGCGACCGGCTTTCTATCTCAGAAAGTTGTTCCAGACGCTCCAAAGGAATCCAATCGATCATAAGTTTATTGCTGTTGCGTGGTGTTTATTGGTTCTTCAACGCTGAAAGTAGGACATCCAACGCCTCGGTTGCAAGAAGAGAAAGTAGCAAGGG
>CALLVY010000493.1 GCA_938015925.1 uncultured Saprospiraceae bacterium | reverse complement strand
GCGCTATTGAGTTCAAAAATTTCGATCACCAAAGGCTTGTCTAATAAATCGTAAAGTTTGAATTTCTTATTAAATACGTCATTGATTTTAAAGTCGGGGATTTGCTGGCCTTCCATCCAACCGATATTGATTCCTTTTTCGGTAAACTCGGTACGATCCAGGTTGGGCTTATGGTTGGCGGATTGCGCCAAAGCGAGATTGCTACCTAAACACAATACGAGCAGAACAAAGAAGAACGCTTTACCCTCTTTCTTATTTAAAAATGGGCCTTTTAAAATTCTCATGGTTAAAATCTTTTCTGGTTAATTAATAGTAAAAATGTTCTGTTCGTTTCTTTATTCTCTCCAAAAACACCTAATACCAAATAAGTTTTATTGATAATATGTGTTGTCGTGCCAATAACGCTTTCCCAAAAAGGATTAGTGTATGAGCGGCAAAGTTTAATATAGAAAGCCCCTAAGGGCCTACTGCAAATACAGAATAACCACTTTAAACTCTTGGCCATCTATTTTGTTGTACCCCCAGAGCGTTTGCCTTGAATCCTCCTTCTCATTTTTACGCTCCAGCTTAATTTTAAAATCCTTATTTTTGCCAGCAAAAAAACGACTGTATGATATCTGTACTCTCTCCTGCTAAAAGTCTCAACTTTGACGAAAGCCCTCAAAAAGATTATACCATGCCCCGATTATTGGAGCAGAGTGAACAACTCGTTCAGGTACTTCGAAAAAAATCTGTTGCCAATATCAAAAAAATGATGAAAGTCAGTGATAATATTGCGCAGCTCAATGTTGCTCGTTATCAAGAGTTTGAACGTCCCTTTACGCCAGATAATGCCAAACAGGCCGTACTTGCTTTCAATGGAGATGTGTACACGGGTTTACAGGCAGAAACGTTTAAGAAACGAGATTTCAATTTTGCCCAAAAACATGTCCGCATTCTTTCGGGACTTTATGGCTTACTTCAACCCTTGGATTTGATTCAACCTTATCGTTTAGAGATGGGAACGGCTTTGAAAAATGGTCGCAAAAAAAATCTATACGAATTTTGGGACACCCAAATCACAGAGCTACTCAATGCCGACTTAGCCCAAAGTGGTACAGACATCGTACTTAACCTCGCTTCCCAGGAATATTTTAAATCGATCAAAACCAAAGCACTCCAAGGACAAGTCATCCATGTGCACTTCAAAGAAGATCGCGACGGGGTCTATAAGGTCATTTCTTTCAATGCCAAGAAAGCGCGTGGCGCGATGGCGCATTTGATTGTAAAAAATAGAATCAATAAGGTCAAGGATCTTTATGCTTTGGAGATCAATGGTTATACTTATGAGCCAAGTATGTCGGATGAGGAGAATTTGATGTTTGTAAAGTAGAAAATCTCTATTGGCCCTAAATAAAAAAACCCAATACTCTCTTACAGAGTATCGGGCTATTTTTTGGGAAATAGATCAAATCAATTCTAGTCGAAAAAATCCTGCTTTGCTCGCAAAGAGCGCTTCTTAGATTTATGCCTTCGACTTTCTAAATTCATCAATTAATTCATCTTAGATTATTCCCTTATTCTTGAGGTGATTAAAGTCTAAAAAAACCAAGGTAAGCAATGGATGCTTTATCCAAAATTGCTTCTTACAATTATTCTAAAATTTTTACTTTTCTTGATATCAATTGGTGAGTTGGGATCACTGTTTTTTCTCGTTCACCACTTCTGATGGTTACGGAGATATTGGTTACTTCTACAATTTTTCCTCGAACACCATCTACTTCTATGGTTTGTCCTTCTTTAAAAGTTCGTCGGCTAAAAAATGCTGCGAGAATATTCGATAATATTTCGCGAGAAGCAAAACCATAAGAAATGGCCGCTGCTGCCAAAACAGCTCCGATGATCAAAAGGAGATTGGAAGTAATCAAGCTGGTATCCATCCCCGCTTGCTCCAATGCTGTAAGCGTAATGATAATAAAAAGAAAATAAAATACGCCATTGCTAATGATTTTTCCCGCACCAATTCCCAGGGAAGAAGTTGCACTTCTGATCAGGTCTCGTATAAAAGTGGCGACAAAGGTACCCACCGCAAAAAACACGATGGCTAGCAATAATTTGGGGAGAAAGTTGATCAAATTAGAAACTTGCTCCGATACTACGTGCCAACCAAGGGCATCAGATGCCGTCGTAATCACTAGTAAAAGAATTAACCAATAGAAAAATTTACTGATCAATTGGCTGGGACTGGCCTTTACATTAGCCCGATCTAGAAATTCTTTGACATTGATGCGCTCAGCCAAATCATCAAAACGAAGCGCTTTTAATACTCTACTGATAATAAAGTAAACCACCTTGGCAAATAGCCAGCCTATCAGTAGCATCAAAATAGCGCCAATGATTCCGGGGATTGTTTCCTGCGCTTTTAAAGCAATATTCTGCAAGGAATTAAAAAAAAGTTCTGACCAACTTGTAAGTTCTTCCATGTTTCTCGTAGGTTATTCGTTTCTCGGTATGCTAAAAATAGGTACTTTATATGGTAATCAGGTTGAATATCAAGCTTATAATTAAAGAAATCCCCAATACAAAAGGAAAGCAACCTTCTTGTTGCCAAGAAATGATTGCCTTCCAATTAACGCCTTTAACGCTTCTTTGAGCAATAAAATGCTCCTAATTCTTTTGATTCAAGGTTGTACAAACCTTTATAGGGAAAATAATTTGGGATATAGCCTTTGTTGGCTTAACTGAAAACAAAGACTCGATAATTTGTATTGGTCACATTCTTTTGGGGAAGAAGAAAAAATGGACTTTAGAGGTCTTATTCCTCATCGTCATTAGCGCTATCTTCTTGGAATAAATCAAGAAATTCGGCTTCTGTTTTAGAAAACTTTACCGTAAAAAGATCTACTATATCTGCCACTAAGTTCAGGGTATCCAAGGTATCAAATACTTGATCCTTCAACTCCTCCGGAGCAGATTCAGGTCGTCTCATCTGGCCGAATTGCTCTTGCAAATGTTTTTGAATAGGACTATGTCCTTTAGCTTCATGCTTATACTCATTTTGACTCATAACCAGCGGATTTTATTAATTTGGCCAAATGGTCTCTACTTCTTTTTAATCTCATTTTTACTGCACTTTCACTTACTTTTAGGATGATAGAAATTTGTCTGATCGACATTCCATCTTGGTATCTCATCAGCAAAATCAATTTCTCTTGATCTGATAAGTGCTGATAATGATGCTCTAACTGTTCGAATTGAAGTTCTTTCAACTCCTTATGTTCCATCTCAATCGAATCTTCTTCAGGAATATCTACCTTATAATCTTCGAAAGAACTGAGTTTAAATTTCTTTTTTGCTTTTAGGTGATCCATGCAATGATTATAAGTAATGGCAAAAATCCACCCATAAAAAGGAGACTTTTCCGAATACTTACTAAGCTTCAAGAATACCTTGATCATTACATCGTGTGTCAAATCACGTGCAACTTCTTTATTATTGACAATATTCAAGCATTTATGAAAAACACGGTCTACGTACCTCTCATACAATTCTTCCTGAAGCTTTCGCTCAGGAGAAACCAGGATTTTTCGGACAATATCCTCGTCCGAGACCCCTTTATAGGTCTGCTTGTCTGTATTAATTTTTATAAAACTCATTAAAGGCGTTTCTCCCTATGTTATTCTATTATAGGGTTTTATTTTTTGAAAGATTTTTTTTTGCAAAAAAAGTTTATCAGAGCAGAAATAGCTCTTTCATCAAATATTTCTTCAAACAAGACTGCTCTTTTATCAATTGGTCACAAGTATTAAATTCCTTTTAAAATAAGGGCTTTTAAAATTAATTTTACTTTTTTTTTCCATCTGTGCCAACGCATCCAAACTCTTTTGCGTCTGGTATGTCAGATAGAATGAAGTAAATGGCTAATTTTACAATCATATACTTTTTCTAGTTTATAAATCGTTTTGTAGCACCTAAGGAATAAGAAAAAAATAAACTCAGCAATTGACAGAATCGAATTCTATTATTTTCTTTTACTGTCTGACAATGAGAAAATTTCTATTTCAAAACAAGTATTAAAGGAACTACAAAGACAAAGCAAAACTTCACCATTTTTCGGAGTAAAAAAAACTCCAGAACTAAATCATTTAATCATGAATGCAAGAAACATTTTTGCCGCAATCGCAGTCATCCTTGGTCTTTTACTGGCTTATACTTTTTACTGGGGAACTGGCCTAAAAGGAGAAAGAACGTCATTGATTCAAAAAAATGAAATGCTCAGTAGTGAGATGGAAGATCTCAGTGAATTGAAAATGTCCTTAGAAGGAGAAGTGGACAGCCTCCAATTGGCTTATGAAGTAATCGCTGTAAAAAACGATTCTCTACAAGGTTCTTTAACCGATGCACAAAGAAGCGTCCGTAGAAAAAATGCCACCATCAAAAAAATTCAAACAGCTGCTAAAAGTACAGAAAATGAGATGGGTAGTCTCCGCGCTCAAATTCAGACTTTACTCAACACAAAATCATTGTTAGAATCCAACATCGCTGCAGTACAAGCACAGAACGATTCGCTAAGAACTCGTACTGGTGTATTGGAAGCTAACCTCCAAACAGCTTCTCAAGAAAACGAAGCTTTGTCTAGTATCAATAATGCGATCCAGGCAGAGGTTAAAAATCTAACTTTAGCCAATTTCAAAGCTTCTGCTTTCCGAGTGGAAGTAGAAAAGAAAAAACCGAAAGTAACGACCAAATCTAAAAGAGCTCGTAAGCTAAACATTAGTTTTGACTTGACGAATGTGCCTGCCGAATTCCAAGGCGTTCGCCCACTCTATCTGGTCATCACCGATGATAAAGCTTCTCCCGTTCAAATGGAGACTCCGATCAAAGCACAGGTAAAAGTCAATGGCCAACCTACCGACATCATGGCGGCAGAGGCTAAAGAAACAAACATCATTGATAGTCAACGTCTTGCTTTTACGCACGAATTGGCGACCAAATTAAATGCTGGCTATTACCGAGTTGCTGTTTATACAGACATCGGATTGTTGGGAGCAACTAGTTTCCGTTTGAGATAATCTGCTTCGCAGACCCTCCTATAAAACTGATAAATAACACGCCCTCT
>CALLVY010000492.1 GCA_938015925.1 uncultured Saprospiraceae bacterium | reverse complement strand
AAAAAGTGTTAAAATAACTTATTTGATTAAAAAAGTGTGCAAAATATTTGTCCCTAGATAATTTGCGCTGTATATTTGTAATACCAAACAACAACGAACTTTAAACAACAAGAAGAAAGCTATTAAGTAAGTATTGCTTAGGTAATTTCCCGAGAATTATCTGATCAATACTTACTATGAAAACGACAAAAAATATAATTCCTCAAAGTCTGAAAAGCTGCACTCCGCCAACAAACATACCTCAGGTCTTGCTTTGCAAAACAGGCAATGCCATGCTTAGAAAACCCTTTCTAATCTCGAGAGAACTGCACAAAAAAAGGCGGGGTGCCTTTTCTTTTCAGACAAGCATTCGTAAAATGAATGGTGTATTCCATTTAACAATCCTTAATCCATTTCTTAAAAAAAAGAGTGATAATCAACTCCTGTCAATCATCACTCTCTTAAGTAATAGCATTATCAACTCCCCACTCTCCTAGCCTTTTAAAACCGCCAAAGGCTTCAATTCCACCACAATCTCTGCGAGGTCTTTTTGGTTTTCCATCACGACATCAATGTCTTTATAAGCACTTGTTGCTTCATCCAGGTCTTTGATGTTTCGGATAGAATGGATCACCCCTTGGGCATTTAGCAAATCAATTTCTGATTGTAAATCCAACTCTCGCTGTGCTTGCTTACGGCCCATCTTGCGACCGGCTCCGTGCGAACAAGAATGAAAAGAATCTGGATTCCCCATACCGCGAACGATATAAGAAGCGGTTCCCTGCGATCCTGGAATCATTCCCAATTCGCCTGCGCGAGCACGAGTAGCGCCTTTGCGGTGAACCAAAACATTCTCTCCAAAATGGTTTTCCCAATCTGCAAAATTATGAGACTTGTTGATGATTTCATCGTGTGCAAAATCGCCGATATTGATTTGCAAAGCTTCTATCATTCGAGTCATCATCAGCTTACGATTTGCCAAGGCGAAGTCAATACAATATTGCATTTCTGCTAAATAATCGCTCGCTTCTGGAGTCTCTAATGGTAAAAAAGCCAATTCCATTTTCTTGGTCACCACAGAATGATAACGCTGATTCAATTCGATGGCTTTATCATTATAATATTTGGCAACACTGTATCCCAGGTTACGCGATCCAGAGTGAATCATAATCCAGATAAAGCCATCTGATCCTTTTTGGATTTCGACAAAATGGTTTCCTCCACCAAGGGTTCCAATTTGTTTTAAGGCCTTAGGGTAATTACGAGCCACAATTTGCAAGTCGTCTTTTCCTGCTGGCATCAAACGTTCATCCTGGTCTTTATCATGCCAATTGAAACCTAGAGGAATCAAAGTACGCGCCGTTCCCATCACTTGCTTCAAGGTCGTTTTATCAATCTCTTGAATATTGGTTTTCATCGCACACATTCCACAACCAATATCTACTCCAACGGCATTGGGAACGACGACTCCTTTGGTCGCCAGGATGGAACCAATCGGCATCCCATACCCTTGATGACAATCCGGCATGATGGAAATATGCTTGAAAGCGAATGGCAAATTCGCCAAAGCTTTAGCTTGCTCAACTGCTCCGTTTTCAATATCGGTCAACCACATTTTGATCGGAAGGCGTTCGGTAGAAATAACTTGTTTCATGATAATTTATTTTTAGTCCTTAATTTTGTTTGTATGGAGAACGATTCCTTTCGTTCTTACAATTACAAAGATGGGTACTGGGTACGCAATCTTATTGCGTAGTAGGTTTTTTTTATAAAAAAAGTAATTATTCAGGTCGAATAAAAGCTTTTAAATAGCGGGAAGGAAACGTGGTAGTGGCCAGAAATAAAATAGATAGGAAAATTAAAGAATGGTTTGTTTATGAGAGTCCCCAAATGGAGAAGGAAATTTAGTAAATACTATCCTGCGAAGACCTTCGCTCCTATAAATTCGCAAAACACAATAGAAAAATAAGTAAGTTGTTTTAGAACTCTATTAAGCTTAGCGGGTGCTTTAAGGAAAAACAGCAATATCCCCCATTTCAACTCGTCGTTCTAAAACCCCCTTGTTCAAGATTTCATATTCAAAAACCCACACATAAACACCACTTTGGATCAAACCATCATTACTCCTACCATCCCATTCTATTTCGTTGGTATTGAAACCTTGATAGACCAAACCACCCCAGCGATTATAGACACTGCATTTTTTGATCTGAAAATCTAGATTGCAATTAGCAAATACTTTAAAAAAATCATTGACCCCATCACCATTCGGGCTAAAGGAATTAGGGACGTATATCTTACAAAGAGGCTCCTCTTCGGGTTCTGGTTCTGGTTCTGGTTCTTCTTTCTCGACGACGACTTCTACCTTTATTTTTCTAAGCGTTTTATCACAGCCTTTTATTAGCGTACTGATTTCAAATTCCCCCACCACATCAGCACAAAAATCATCACGGAGACCTTCTCCATCAATCAGATGATAGACAGGTATTCCATTAAATGCTGTTCCAGCATCGTAACACTCCCCGATGCTTATACAAGTATCCAATTCTACATATTCTGGAATCTGATAAAGCCCAAAATTATCAATATGGATTCTATTAGAAAATTCGGTATTAGGAAACTCCACTGAATCTTGGCCAGGGGTATTAAAATTCCCAAGCGTGAAAAAATTGGCTCCTTCAATATTCTCAATGCAACCGCAATGTTTTTGCCAAGTAGAATAATTTCCAATCCATTCGTTTATCCTAAATTGAGGGCTAATATTTTTAGGATACGGTCCGATAGAATCCAGGTCATTGGGACTGAAATATACATCCAGATGATTGGTTCTATTTATTGGGGAAGACAAAACATTGAAAGTGAGATAATAAGATGCTGCTACCAGCGTATTAGATAAAGTGCCTTGCATGTATTCGCGAAAGATGGTATCATTTCTTAGTCTAAATGGAAATGATATTAATACCGAAGCATAAGCAGCATCAAATTCAGGATCAGGAATATAAACAGGAATAGGAGAAATGATTTGATCAGAACCACAGGTATCAAAAAGGTCAGGTGTTTGCCCAACCGCTTTCCAATGCCTAGCCTTAAAAAGCTCTCCCAAATCATCCGGACAATCCGATTGATCCTCAAAAGAAGGATTCAAAATGAGATTCTGAGTCCCCGCACTTTGGCAGAGACTCAGAATACAAATTATTAAAAAATAATATTTCTTTAATTTAGAAATCACCATTATTGAGTACCATATTTTTCTTTACTCTACCCGTTTCATCAATAATCACAACTAAAACATATTGTCCCGAACTAGCAGCCATTCTAAAAGGCATATCCAATTCATGTTGGTTTATATTTTCTCTTCGATCCAACAATCTTCCCCACATATCTAAAACATAAACGCTTTTTAGTTTAGTATCTGATACCACATTAATGTTGTCGTTGCTTGATCTAAAGTTAGGTTGAAAAGAAGTTGGATTATCGTTGGTGAGACAGAAGGTACATGCGGTGGTAATTGTAAAATAACCAACCTCTTCATACTCATCACATACGCTGCTTACTTTCGTTACTACTTTATAGCAAGCCCCGGGAGAGTAGACATTTTCCCAATCCGGGATATTCAAAAAGGAATAGAATATTTCGCTATTGCCATTATATGGAATGGTTTGAGAGTTAATAAGTTGTTCTGAACTGCCATCAATACAATCGACTTCATACAGCTCCACTGTATACTCCGACACTCCATTTCCTACCGCAGAAACCCTTACTCCCGCAGATGCAGGGCCTAGTTGCGGGCCAGGAAATGCTCCATCATAAGAAAGAAGTCCATCAATATCGGTATCCCCATTTAGATCTTCTATTTGCTCAGAAGCCAAGTAGGCGATTTCAACATCGACATCACTTGCTGCATCTAATATCTCATAATAGAAAGAAACAGAACCCGAGCCCATAGGCTCCCCCTCTTCATCACAACAAGTATAACTCAATTCCATTCGATAAGTCCCTACCGCTGAAGCTGGATCACGGTGACTGCGTAAAGTAAAATACCGATTCTCCTCTGAGCAAGAATTACATATCGTGCCTCTATTAGTATCCGTGTATAAATCTGAGTCTCCTTCCAATAAAACGGATCCTGTTTCCATTCCTTGTTCAATGGTCACACCATGCAAAGTATAGGATGCTGAGCAAATATCTTCGGGCAAACAAACGTGAACTAAAGCGTTCCTTTTGTAAGAAAAAAGGGATTGGCTTACGGGGTGAGTTCCTACGGTGAGAATCTCTTTAGGGTGAACATAACAGAAACTAAATTGACCGGGATTTTCGGCAGTTGCTTCGCTTGGATCGAAACAGGTCAAACCAGCTCCATCTCCGTCCCAGGTATCATTACAATAAGTGAAACAGACTTCAGAATCCCAGCTACATTGTGCTTGTGAATTAATTCCTAATGCCATAAGCATTAAGATAGGAATAAAAAATTTCATGCTTTAAAATTTGAATAGTATAACGCACCTACATTCTTTTAGGGAGTCAGCCTGTACTTCAATAATGCGTAAGCGTTTTAGGTGAATGTAGATTCTCCCATTATTTTTTAAAATAAAACAACACTTCTATCCGAGAAGATCGAATAAAAGAATGGATTGATGACAAAAAAATTAGGATTAGAACGGGTTTCGTTTCGTTATGGTTTACAAAAAAAACATAGAGTCTAGTAGAATTTAAAAACTTGATAAATGTTTCAGTATAATTTTAACTTTCTTTACCAATACACTAATGTATCTAGTATGTTATAGCAATAAATATACGTGCATTTTTTTTTAAACCAAAAAACTTTAACATTTTTCAAAAAACCTCTTCCTATCATAGCAAAAGCTATCTAAATTATTTCTTTTAAAGACAAGAAATAAGCTAGATAGCCATTTATAAAAAAAAACTAAAAGAGTAATAAAAAGCAGAGTAGGCAGCCTTTTCAGGCCATCGGAGTAAACGAAGTAACTCTTGCTAACGACATCTTTTAGAATGCTCTTTCCTTTAGAAGTATTGAAGTTCCTCATAAGGAAAAATACTGCAACTTAAGCCACAGCGAATTTAAAATTTTAAAAAGTAGAGGCAACAAGCGATAAGTGAACAAGGCGCTCTGTCCATTGAGCTACAGGCCAATTTTTAAAGGAGATCCGAAGATCCAAAATGGAGTTGGCCTGACCAGATTCGAACTGGCAACCTCCCGATTAAAAGTCGAAGTAACACTAATATCTACGGCACTCTAGTTTTAACGTTCTGTATATATGTTTTAAGGATCACCCACCTGGCCATCCATTTTTTTTCAAAACAAAAGAGGTAACAAGACAAATAGTCACCTGCTATAGTGCTCTACCAGACTGAGCTATAGGTCAAAGCTTTGACCTAGTCGGATTCGAACCGACGTCCGCTATTGTGAATCGAAGTAAGACTACTTTACGACACTCTTTTTTAGGTTTCTTTGACGAAGGGTCAAAGATTTTTTTTGAAGTGGCTTTTATATGATTTAAGCATCGCCCATTTGGCGGTGCTGATTTTTAAAGTCAAAGAGGTAACAAACAAACAGTCACATACAATAGTGCTCTAACCAGACTGAGCTATGGGTCAATTCTTTTAATACGCTGATCGAACAGAGCAATGGTTGACCCAGTCGGATTCGAACCGACGACCTCTAGATCCTAAATCGAAGTAAGACTGATTTACGACACTCTTCTTTCTTGGTTCCTTGACTCTTTTGTCAAAGGATGTTTATCATCGAAGCCCAAAGGCAATAGGCGAAAAATCTTTGAGGATTCGAACCTCTGATTTTTGTTGTTCACAAAAATCATTCACCAGACGAAGTATGATTTTTCTACGGCACAAAAGGCTTCTTTATCTTGGGTGTGGCCCCTGCCCTGGATTGAGCAGGGACCAAAAAAATATTACAACACGATCTCTTTAACTACTTTAAGGGCATTTCTCCCATTCTCAATGGCCGCCAATACATCAAAAATTTTTGCAGACCATCCGGCAATTAAAAAGACATCATCTCTTTTAATACTCAATGGCGTATTTCCGTATCCTGCCAAATCAAAGAGATACAATTTGGCATTTGGTGCAATATCTCTTTTGTATTGCTTCCAGGTGTTTTGCAAAGAATTGGCTCCACCAGTACTATCCCACATTTGCAAATCGGTAAAGAACATCACTTTATCCACCGCTTTTTTCTGTGCAATCAAAGCGCTGATTACTTTGTAAGCATTGGTGGCGTATCCAACAGATCCTTCGATGGAGTTTAGCGACAAGGCATTGGCCAAGATGTTTTCTTTTGGCAAATTCACTTGCTTCCACTTACTTCCAAAGATTCCAGTGACTACATTCTTAGATCGATTTCTCAATAGCATACTCAAGACCAAACCAATATCGAAACATCGGATTTTACTTTTTTTACTAATCGTTTTATACATCGATCCTGAAACGTCCGCAGCCAATACGACTTTGGTCGTCAAATCAAATCCTTTGATGTTTTCAGCACTAGTCAATACCGCTTCTTCCAAAGCACTCATCAAATAAGGAACGTATTGCAAAGAAGTATCTTCCAATTCGCGATAAGCGGACAAAAATCGAAATGGCAATTGCTTGGACTTTCTAACCTGAACTGGATCTGCCAATCGCTGGGCGACTTTTTCGATACAGTTTGCAGAAACGCCTGCTTGCAAAATATTTCGCAAATTTCTCAGCAAAGCCATATATCCTAAGCGATTGCTGGCAATCAA
>CALLVY010000491.1 GCA_938015925.1 uncultured Saprospiraceae bacterium | reverse complement strand
GCTTTTGCTTTTCCAGTTTTCAAGCTTGCTTTTACTTTTTTAGTAGCTGCCGCTCTTTTGGCTTCGATTTTGGCAATCAAAGGCGTTTTTAAAGGACGAATAGAAGCATCGAGGCTCAAGAGTTTGCGCATTTGCTTTCCGCCATCAAGGTATTGTCCCTTAAGTGCTTCCAATGTTTCGAGTACCATTTCTTGTTGTTTTCCAAAAAGAACGGTTCCGTGCTTCATTGTTTTAGCAAACAATTTTTGCCAATCTTTTCCCATAGATAAAGATTCATCTACGATTGTGTCAGTCATTTGCAAAGCATTATCATGCAAATTTACTGCTTGAACTTTTACTTTGTCTAGATTCTTGATTACGATGTTCTGTGCTTTCTTAGTCGCCATTGTAGTGGTAGTTTATTTTTGATTAAAAACTAATTTCTTTTGACGATGCAAAGATGCAGTGGGGAAGTTACAGATGAGTTACAAGCTGTTTTTTTGGCTGTTTTAAAATAAGAATAAAGCTTGGAGAGTCTTGTTTTTTGTTCGTAAAGTATTGATTGTCAATGTTTTAAATTTTTTTGTATTTTTTTTACTTTTTTTTGTTGACCTAGCTACTTGTTCAAGGCTATGTTGGTTAAGACAAAGCAAATGCTATAGCATTGAATGAGTTTGGGAGTGTTCTTAAGGATAAGGATGATGGTAGGGAAGCGTTCCAAAGTGGATAAAGGTTTTAGTGGCCAGAGGCCAAAAGGCTAATCGTTATCAATGCAATAGCATTGACCGAGCCCCAGATAAATAAATAATCGAAGCTCGGTGAATGCTATCGCATTCCATCCGAAAGTGGTTTCTGGCCTCTGGCCACAGTAAAGGTATTTTCGAAGCTTGAAATCTTAGTGACTTGTTAGTAGAGGGTTTTAGGCTTTTTGAAAATTCCCTCATATCTCCCGAATCCGACGCAGCAAAGCCCGCGTCTCCGGCAGCGGCTCAATCCCAAATTCCTCATCCAAAACGCCCAAACACTTTTGATAAGTCTTGATCGCCATGGGGCGATTGCCTTTTAGAAAATAGGCTTCCATCTGGAGGCGATAAGCATCTTCCCAGGCATGGTCGATTTGCAAAGCTTGCTGACAGAGGCGAATGCTTTCTGCGGGATTTTGAGACAATAAAATTTCAGCCAAGGAAAGAATACCACCTAATGCGAGTACCTGGATGCGCTCCCGCTCATCACTCGACCAATCTTCGTAGAGCCGATTGGGGAGGTAGACGCCGTGGTGAAGGTCGATGGCCGCTCGATAAGCTTCGAGGGCGAGTGCTGGCTGATCGGGGAGGGCTTGATTACCGATGGCGATAAATTGTTCCAGCGCATCTACGTCGATCCAAAGTTCTTCCAGATTCAATTGATAAGTGACGCCTTGGCGAATAATAAAACGCGCTTCGGAACGACTTTTTTTCTCTGGTTCCAAAGCCTTGTTCAATCCGTGCAACGCCACTTTGAAATTTTGCGAACCCGTCTTCTCATCCTCTTCCCAAATGCGATCGATGATTTGTTCCTTATGCAAACCTCTGCGATGCCTTGCGGTTACAAAAAATTGAAACAATTGGATGGCTTTATCCCGAGTCCAATCTTTCGCTTGAATTTCTTCGCCATTTAACCATACCTGAAAACTGCCCAGCGTCTGTACTTGCACCACCGCATCGTCGCGCTGCGTCAGAAGTTGTGCTAGTTGATCTTGAAGTGGAAGCATGGAGGTTTTTTATACCGTTGGTGGAAGTGTAGATTTTAGTAAGAAGGTATTATTTTTTCTTAGCCATTTTATCGACCTTTTTATTCAAGGCCGCAATTTCTCCATTCATGTTTTCCAGAACTTCCATGAGTTTATTATAATCTGCTTTGCTAGAACCTAGCCAACTGTCGATCTCCAGTTTTTCTCCAATTTCTTCTTTGACATGGCTAAGCTGTTCCTGGATTTGTTCCTGAATCTGGGCCACTTGTTTTTTAGGATCTTTGATGGTTTCCAATACCATCTTCGGGGCGTCGGTAGCCATGCGTTTCCAGAGGTCAAAGCTTTTGGCTAAGATTCCTTTTTGTTCTTCTGGACTTTTGTCTTCCATGGCGACAATAGTCAGGTCGGCGAGTTTGGTTTGGATAAATTTCACCACCTCGTCGAATTCAGAAAAGCGTTTTTCTTCTCCTCCTTGGACATGACGGATATTGCCGCGCCATTGGACTTGGGGCTCGCCACTATCACTATTAAATATTTTTTGATTAAAGCGGAGTACGAAGGAAGCGGTTTCTTCTTTTTTGGTAGCCATAAGGTCTGGAATTTTCAAAATGCAGTACAACTGCATTCCTTTTTTATAATGGGCTTAAAAATAGTATTTAATCGTTACAGTTAGGTTACAATAGTAAGGAGAATTAGAAGAAATCAAATAAAAAGAGGAATCAATGGAGTGTTTTATCACTTTTAGAAGAAGGATTTTAGCGGAGGCTAATCGGAGATGGATAGAGGAGTAAAATGATTTTTTTGCTTCACCTGCGGGATATTGAGTTCTATCCACAAGTGAAGCAAAAAAGTCAGCTTAGAATCTGAAGCGGGTACGTTGGCAGTGGGAGATATAGGTGACCTCTACAAATATATAGAAGTTTGTAGAAGAGTTAGAAGTGAGGAAATCCGCGAAAAGGTCATACCTTAGAGCGGTCATTTTGCGATTACCACACATAGGGGCAAACTCATTTACATGAAATTCAACAGCCTCCAAAAAATCTTCCTGTTCCTGAGCAGAGAACAAATTATCACCTCCACAGGGTTCTTCACCATCTCTCCAGATGAAATCGTAGCCATCAAAATCCCTTACCTGTAAAATTGTGGTTTTGCTTGGGCAAACTCTTTGGCAATTAGATACTGGACTAATACAATTGAGTATTCTATCCAATTTACCGCTAGACCCCAAACCCAAATCAACATCGCCCAGCATTTCTTCTATAGTGAAGTCAATGTCATCACAAGTAAAATTCTCCGCTTCGGGACACTCATAATCCCCAAAGGCCAAATAGGTATCGGTTGAGGAACTTCCTTTTTCTAGTAAAACAGGATTAGTGTCCTGGTCTTTGTTGCAGCTAAAAAGGAAAAGGCAAAATGTAAGAAAGATAAATGCATACTTTTTCATGACATTGGTTTTAGTGAAAGAATTTCTCCAATTTATCTATCTCTTCTTCTTTTTTATTTCTCAATGAACCAGCGTCTATATTTTATGGATAAGTGTCAAGTATGGTTTGATAAGTGTCCGTTTCGTTTTAGTGGGTAGAAAACTAGTACTTCCATAGAGATTTTTAAGGTTTATGAATAATAATCCTGTATTACTTTGAAGTAAAGGCCTTGCTCAAATTAAATTTCTTATTCTTTCCTTTTCTTCTTATTTTACCAATTATACTATAGATAAACAAACATTCCCAAAACAGCACCCATGATAGATAAGCTTTTAGGACAATTTAAGAATGAAAATTTAGAGGGTATCTCTGGCCTGGATGCCGCCTTTCTGTATGCGGAGACTTCTACAAGTCCGATGCACATCGGTAGTGTGGCTGTCATTGAAGGCTCTTTACAATTTGAGAAATTCCGCGAAATTATCGCTTCTCGCATTCATATGATTCCCAAATTGCGCAAACGCTTGGTCTATGTGCCTTTTAGTATCGACTATCCGTACTGGGTGGATGATCCAAACTTTGATTTGGATATGCATTTGCGACACATCGCTTTGCCCCAGCCTGGGAGTTGGAAAGAATTGAGAGCTACGGCTTCCAAGATCTTTAGTTTTCCCCTCGATCATTCGCGGCCACTTTGGTCTTTTACTTTTGTAGAAGGACTTGATAATATTCCTCAAGTACCCAAAGGTTCTGTCGCCATTATTTCCAGAATCCACCATGTCGCCATCGACGGGGTAGCAGGAGCAGGTATCCTAAGTCTCTTGTTTGATTTTACACCAAAAACAAAAGAACTTCCCAGACCCAAGCCTTATAAGCCCAAACCGCTTCCAAATGAAGTGAGCATGATGCTCAAAAGTGCCCTGTCTTTTGCTGAGCGACCCTTGAAGTTTCCAAAGCTGATTACCGAGGCCTTGTCTGCTTCTTTTAAAGCGGGGATGTTGACGAGAAACAAACAAATGGAATTGCCGACGGCGCCTTTTACGGCTCCGCCAACACCTTTCAATGGGATCATTTCTCCTAAAAGAAAATGGAACACGGCAATTCTTTCTTTGGATAGAGTAAAGGTCTTGAAGAAAAGCTTAGAGATTTCGCTGAATGATGTTTTGCTCGGAATCTGTGCCGGCGCTTTGCGCAGGTATTTGGTAGAGAAAAAGAAATTACCACTCAAGCCTTTGGTGGCCATGGTACCGATCTCTACGCGAGTCGAAGGCGAAGAAGAACAGGGGAGCAATCAGATCTCTTCGATGTTGGTACAGTTAGCTACCAATATTGAGGACCCGATCGAAAGGGTAGAAATGATCCATGAAAATACAGTCCGAGGAAAAACTTACCAAGGAGCTATCGGTGCCAAAACTTTAGCCAATATGGCGGAAGCAGTTCCTTTTGGAATTGCCAATCAAGCAGCCCGTTTGTATTCCCGTTATAAAATGGCAGAGATGCACAATCCTGCTTTCAATGCCACGATCACCAATGTACCTGGGCCACAATTTCCATTGTACCTCAATGGTCATAAATTGTTGTCGATCATGGGCTCCGCGCCAATCTTGGATGGCATGGGATTGATCATTACTATTTTTAGCTATAATGGTTTGATTACTTTGAGTCCAACTTCCGATGCGAACTCGATGCCGGACTTGGATTTGTTTTCGCGGTATTTGCGAGAAGAAGCCAACCTCTTGGAAGAGGCGGTTTTGAATAGAACCAAAGCGGGCAAGAAAAAGGCGAAGGCCAAAAAGCCAGTAGCGAAATCGGATAAAGTTTTCCGTCATATTCAAAAGGGCTTAAAGGCCAATGCCAAATTCATCAAACCTAATAATGGACTCTTCCAGGTGATGGTCACTGGGCCGGTTCCTGGAGAATGGAAAATTGATCTCAATAAATCCCCTGGTGTGGTGCGCAAAGGAAAAGTAGCCAATCCAGATGTAACACTGACGATCAAGGATGAGCATTTGATCCGAATTGGACAAGGCGAATTGAATTTACAAACCGCTTTTATCCAAGGACGATTGTCTATTGATGGCGATTCGGCGAAGGCGATGAAGTTTGGAGCGATTCTTTCGAAATTGCCTAAGATGAAGAAGTAAGAAAAAGTGTACTTCGTGAACCTTCCTTTGGTCGGTTTCCCGCAGATTTCGCGGATTTGGCAGAATGACGTTTGAGCGTAAAAAAATCTGCGCCATCTGCGCCATCTGCGGGAAAAGAATTATACATTTTAAGCAGGTGATCAAAATTGGGTTACCAATAAATTAGTTCGTACCTCTTGAACCTCCGTTGTCGGTTTGAGATGAATTTTGTTTTTAGTCGAGGCATGAACGAGCAAGGCTCGTGAACCGCAAAGCGGACGGGTGGCTCAAGGCGATGCCTAGCATCGGCGAGGCTTTTTAACGATGGATAAGAATAAAAGTCGTTCAATTTATTATGTGATTTAATTTGAACACCTGCTTAAGTAAAAGAGCATAATAATTAATAACTTATGACGGTCTCTTTTATCGGCATCCCTTCCTCGCTTAATGCGAGGCACCTTCACTTGATGTATTGCCATACATCACCCTTTGGGATCGTTTGGTCGTCCTCAAAAATAATTTTGTATAAAAATGAAACTTACCCTCCCCCAACAAGATGTGTACTATGAGCAACTCATGTACCCAGATTTTCCTATCTATAATATAGGCGCTAAGATTTCAATCCAAGGCAACATTGATTATGAGGTCTTAAATAAGGCTTATAATGCGCTAATCAATCAGCATGATATTTATAGGAGCTATGTCGATTCATCAGCAGATCAGGTGGAGGTACATATACAAGATAGTTTCGAGCAAGCATTAGAATACATTGATTTTTCTTCGGAGGAAAATGCGGATGCTGTCGCTAATACATTTATGCAGGAAACGTTTAAAACTCCTTTTAATTTAAAGGAGGACCAACAACTGCATAAATTTATCCTGATAAAAACTGGAACATCTTTTCATTATCTTTTTTCAGTATATCACCATATTATTACAGACGGGTGGGGGACTTCCTTAATGTTTCAGCGCTTGGTAAAAAATTACAATGAGTTGCTTCAGGATGGAGTAATTACAACAGAATATCCATATAGTTATCTTGATTTTGTTACGGATGACGAAACGTACTATACTTCGGAAGCTTTCCAAAAAGATAAAAACTATTGGAAGGAGAAATTCAGTGATTTGCCCGAACAATTAATGGAATTAAAAGCAGGCCAAAAAGCACTTCCGCAAAGCAGTAGAAAAGCCATAAGCTTAAAAAGAACGGTTTACAATCAGCTTGAAAAAATAGGGAAGGAGGAAGGATGTTCTACCTTTCATGTCATCTTAGGCATACTGTTCCTTTACTTTGGTCGAAAACATCAGAACAATGATTTTGCAATTGGACTGCCAGTACTGAATAGAGGGAAATTTATATTCAAAAGAACAGTGGGATTATTTATGGGCGTAGCACCGCTCAGAATTCAAATCGATCAAGATGAAAGTTTTACCGATTTGATCAAATGCATAAAAAAGCAGTTGCGAACAGATTATCGTTACCAGCGGTTTCCATTCGGAAAATTAGTCAAAGCATTAAATTTATTTGGTGCTGCGGATCAGATTTTTAACATTAGTCTTTCCTATGAAAAGCAGGATTATGCCTCCCATTTTTTAAATACTCAAACTAAGGTTATGCCTTTGTCACACCAATCCGAACGTGTGGCATTGGCGATCTATATCAGAGAATTTGATCAAGCGGAAGACGTAACAATTGACTTTGATTATAATCTCAATTATTTTGATGAAACTTCGATAACTGCAATAAGCACACATTTTCAAAATCTAATTACTGGACTTGTTGAAAATCCAAAGCTTCCTTTACATACTTACGACTATCTTTCTAAAACTGAAACACAACAATTACTGGAGCAATTTAATGAAACCACCTACAAGAATCCGACAAGTTGTACCCTGATTGATTTGATTGCACAGCAAAGCAAATTAAACCCAGATAAAATTATTTTAAAAGACGAAACCAAAAGCTACACCTATAAACAACTAGAAGAGGAATCCAATAGATTGGCTAATTATTTGCAAGCCAAGGGGATTGGAAAAATGAATTCACCGATTGCGGTCTTGATGAACAGGTCTGCTGATTTAATCATTAGCTTGTTGGGCATCTTAAAGTCAGGAAGTACCTACATTCCGCTTGATCCTTCCTTTCCGGCACTCCGTTTATCTTACATTTTAGAACATAGTGAAGCCAAGCAAATCATTGGAAGTGCAGCATTCGAGAATACGATTACCTCTAATGCCGAATACATTGTCATTGATAGTATTTTGGATGAAAAAGCAGAAAGCTGCAAAGCGATCAATAAGAGTAAACCAGAAGCTGCTGCTTACATCATATATACCTCTGGATCTACCGGCAATCCAAAAGGTGTTGAAATAAGTCACCAGGCTTTATTGAATTTTTTGATAAGCATGAAGCATATTCCTGGAATCGGAGATACGGACACTCTTTTTTCGGTGACTACGCAATCGTTTGATATCTCAATGCTTGAATTTTTTGCACCACTCATTTCTAGTGCCACACTCTTCATTGCCAGTCCTCAATTGTTATCAGATCCGATTTCAACGCTTGAAGCAATCGCAGAGATAAATCCAACGATCATCCAAGCTACGCCAAGCTTTTTCAAAATGCTTTATAATGCTGGATGGGCAGGAAATAAAAATCTTAAAGTTTTATGTGGTGGTGACTTGTTAAGCAATTCATTGGCAGCAAAATTATTGGACAGTAATAAAGTATTGTGGAACATGTATGGACCAACGGAAACAACGATATGGTCCACTTGTAAAAAGATACAGCATGCTTCTGACGCATCCACAATCGGGAAGCCAATTCATAATACCCAAATCTATATCCTTGACCAAAAAATGCAATTGCTTCCAATCGGTGCATCAGGTAAAATATATATTGGAGGAGAAGGATTGGCAAAAGGATATTATAAAAATGAAACACTTACAGATCAACGTTTTATAAAAAATAAGTTTTTACCTGAGCAAAAAATTTACGATACAGGTGATCTAGGAAAGTGGAATGAAGATGGGGAATTAGAATTTTTGGGTCGAGATGATTTTCAAGTAAAAATAAGAGGATATCGGATAGAGTTGGGAGAAATTGAAACAGCACTCCACCAATTAAAAGAAGTAAAAGATGCCGTAGTCATCGTTCAAAAAAAAGAGGGATCAGAAGCCAAATTAATCGCATACATTATTCCAAATGCACCTATTGATGATCCGTCATTGCTGTTAAACGCTTTGCAGGAACAGCTTCCAGAATATATGATTCCTTATAACATAATAGCCTTAGATGAATTTCCTTTGACCCTTAACAACAAGGTGGATAGAAAGGCTCTGGTAGCTAGAAAAATCAACGCAACTACGACAACAATTATAAACCCCAAAACGAGCTTAGAAATTAGTTTACATCGTTTTTATCAAGAAATATTAGAAATTACAAACGAAATTAGTACAGACAGTAATTTTTTCGCATTGGGTGGACATTCGTTAAATGCTGTAAAATTGATCAACCTTATTAATGATCAATTAAGATACAGATTGACACTCAAAGATATTTTCGAAAATCCAACAATTCAAAAGCTAGGGACACTGTTAGGTAAAAAACAAATTAGCAATTTAAGTCCGATTGTCGCTTTAGCAGAAAAAGAGTTTTACGATATCAGTCCTTCTCAATACCATATTTGGTTGGCTTCCCAACAAGAAGAAAAATCTATAGCTTATAACATGGCTGGCTTATATAAAGTCCATAAGCCAATTGAGAAAGATATACTAGAAATGGTATTTAGAGAAATTGTAGAAAGGCATGAAGTGCTTAGAACGGGCTTTGTAGAAAAAAATGGCAAGGTCAAACAAAAGATAAGATCGATGCATGTTTGCAATACTAAAATTGATAGTTATGATTCTGATCAAAATGGTATTGAAAGTCTATTCAAAAGTTTTGCAGCTTTAGCCTTTGATTTAGAAAAGGGTTGTCTGTTAGAGATCGGATTGGTCTTCCACAATGATACTTGCTCCTATTTAATGTTTAAGACACATCATATCATAATGGATGGTTGGTCCATCGAAATTTTGATTCGTGAAGTGCTTGAAAGGTACTACGCAAAAATTAAAGGATATAATATAGTATCCGAAAAGCTTGCTTTTCAATTTAAAGATTTTACTGCTTGGCACCTCAAAGGAATGGAGGAAACAAACGATAAAAATAAAAATTTCTGGGAAAAACAACTGCATCAATATGATTGGAAAAACATTATTAAATATGACCATACTAATAAATTGGATTCAAATAGGGGAGAAAGCATCAGGAAAGCTTTCACAAAAGTTGATTCGAAAAAATTGGAGCTTTTCCTAAAGCAAGCACAAATTTCGCTTCATACTTTGTTAGTAGGAACATTCAATTTATTAATAAATAAGATATATGGTTTAAATGACATTTGCATTGGGATTGCAAATGCGGGAAGAACTACCTCCGAGCAAGAAAAGCTACTAGGAATGTTTGTCAAGACATTGCCACTAAGAACATTAATAAGGGATGATGAAATTTCAAAAATTCTAAGTGACATTCATGAAGGCATTTTAACTGTAAATATGTATGAGGATCTGCCATTGTCAATTATAAATACGCTGAGAATAGATGCTTTAATTGTATTGCAAAATACCGCAGGCTACAATCAAATAAAATTAGACGAGGAAGTATGGCTAGAACATGTTCCCGTAGGCATTTCTTATAGTAGGATTCCTTTGCTTTTAAATTTCAAAATCGAGCAAAGTGAATTGAAAATTCAAGCAGACTATAGCCTTGGACATTATGATGAATCAACAATAGAGTTGTGTCTACTCAAATATGAAAAATTGTTGTTGGAAATCATAGGAAATCCAGATCAACATTTAGATAAAATCGATGTAGAATTAGAAATTGAACAAAAGGAAACAATAGATATAGAGTTTAATTTCTAAATCAAATTTTAGGATCATGCAATAATAAACGCTATTTACTTATTACTAAAAAATTAAAAATATCAAGATGGGTTTAAACGTAATTGCCTTTCCATTTGCTGGAGGTAATAAATATGCTTTCGATTTTTTAAAACCAGGCTTACATGCTTCAGATGTATCCTTACAAGTTTTAGAATATCCAGGAAGAGGTGCAAGAATGAATAAATACTTATTGGATGACATTGACAAAGTTGTGGAGGATGCATATGAGCAATTGTTGAACAAGATTAATATTGACTCCTACATAATTTATGGGCATAGTATGGGCGCATTGGTTGCTTATCTTGTTTGCCAGAAATTGATGATTTCACAAAATAAAATGCCGATGAAACTTGTGGTCTCAGGGTCTTCGGCGCCAAGTGCTAGAAAGGTTGAAAATATTTGGAATTTACCTAGTGATTCTTTTTGGGAAAAGATTAATGAGTTTGGTGGCTTACCTAACAACTTATTGAAAAATCATGATTTAAAGATTTTTTTTGAACCTATTCTTAAAGCAGACTTCAAAGCTATAGAGGAATATAAATTTTGTAAAGCTGAAAAATTGAACATCCCGATTGACGTACTCTATGGGACTGACGAAGATATCAGTTATGAGGAAGTATTACCTTGGAAATTGGAATCTTCTAATAAAGTAAGTATTCGTGAATTGCCAGGAGATCATTTTTTTATTTATAAGCATACAGAAATATTGAATGCACTTTTGGTAAACCAATGCAGTGAAAAGTTTGATATTAGCAAATAGACAAAATTAGAATGAGGCTTAGGCGTTTTATAGAGAAAATACTCCGAGACATCGCAAGACAATTACATTTTGGGGAATAAGAATTAGTTCTACAGAAAACAGAATAAAATTCCAATTCAACTATTTTCGTCTTTGTCTTATTTATAATAAAAATTTCTATGCATTCTTTAAATCCCATAAGTCAATGACTTATGGGGGTTTTTGTTTTGGTACTAAAACCTAACTAAAAAATTCTTCTTTTTTCTTCGCATTTCTTTACTTGTTTTGGTCGAAATGCGTGTACTTCCTTTCTTTTCTGTTTTTTCCGTTTTGTCTTTTTGTGGGTTTAGATAATGGAGCTTCTATTCATTTTAGTTCAAACAGTTAAATAATTTAAAATGGCATTTGTCAATAAAAATATAATACCTAATTATTGGGGAATTGTCTCTTTCTAAAAAAGAGTAACAGAATTGAAAAGTATAAGTCATCAATAAAAATACAATTGTAGATGTAAAAGTCTCCAGCCAGCAAAACCCAAAAGTAAAAGTCTCTGTAAATTAAAACTTTACAGAGGCTTTTTTGTGTCCCAGAGCGAATACAACAAAAGCCCTTTTCCAATCTTTCTATAACAGGTTCTAGATTCAGAAAACCCAAGCAAAAAAAAATTAGGTCTCAGCATTACACTGAAACCTAACTTTCACAAACTACTTAAACTATAAAGTTGTTTTCTTAATGCACTAGGTGTTAATGTTGAACAACTATTCTTTCCGTAGATTGGATCTTGTCATCCTGAATAATATTCAATTGATACATACCATTAGGGATGAATTCGAGCCCTTCTACTTGGTGGGTATTGTTGCCTTCCCCAACCGCGATCTGTTCTCGTTGAATTTCACGACCCAACATATCTGTCATCAGTAAAATGGCACTACCTGCTGATTCACAAGTAAACTGGTACTCCGCTGTTTGCGTTGCAGGATTAGGGAACACTCCTCCAAATCCATCTTGCCCATTTTCAATACCACCTTCTCTTTCTTTAGAATCTTTAGGATTCTCTTTTTCTCTTCCTTCATAGTTGTGATAAACCCATTCGACCTCTCCAAATTCATTGAATTGTATCACGAACATCGCATCCGTTTCAATCACATCCTGAGAAGCAACATCATATTTTGTACTTCCATAATCGAGCACTTCTGAAACCAGTTGAATACTCGTTCCATGAACATTATCAAGTACTGTACTCGAGACTCTTTCTGGATCGGGGTGGTAAAATTCATAAGAGAACTGACCTGCATCTGTCCCAGTACTTATCACTTTAATCGGTGGATCAACAACGACAAGCATCGCAACATCTTTTACAGGATATGGATAAGGCTCCGCAATGGCAAAGCACATGTATCTACCTTTCCAGTATCTACATCTTTGCACCTTAACGCTTACCAATGAGGCACATCCGTTGGCGGTGGTCAGTTGCACGGTATAGGTCCCATCATCGAGGCCGGGCAAAGTATAGGTGTGGGTGCTTATGGACACTTCATGGACAAAACCATTTGGGTAGGTAATGGTTATTAGGAATGGGAAATCTGTAATGGAGGGATCTATTTCAATAAATAATTGTCCATTGTTTCCACTAGTAGCAGCTGTGGCTGTTACGACAAGGTCGGCGGCCACGGCAGCATTTAAATTAAAAATGGTTATAAATAAAAAGAGTATTTTTTTCATGACTTAAATTTTATTTTAGAATAAAAATTAATTAATAATTGATGCTCAAAAAAGAAGATTTCGGAATAAGGGAAAAATTATTTTTTTGAGCTTTAATAAAAGAACATCAACGATTAAGGAGTGATGCTAGAATAGTATTTTCCGAAAAGAAAATTATCTTCTTTCTTCTGGATTTTTTACCGTTCTTAGATCGGATTCAATAATCGTTTTCATAGCAGGACTCATGTTCGCCTGCATGAACTTTAGTAAGTACCAGTTGTCTAGATAACCCTTACGGCCATATCCGGACAGTTCTCGGATCAGACCTATTTCAGAATGACCAACTTCTTTGAGATGCTTTATGATAAATGGAAAAATGATCCAGTTGACTTCTCCTTCCGATAGATATTCTTTGAATATCGCGATCATTGCAGTACGCGTATCCTCTTCATTAAAATCATCAGGATCCACGTTTCCAAACCGAAGTTTCTGTTCATTTTTCAATAAGTACTCTATGGCTTCTTCGTTGTGAATGCCAGCCAATACATAAACCGCTTTCTCTTTCGTCAGCGTATTATTACTCGGCTTTTCGATTGCTTCGATCAATTGCCCTTGTAGAAGAGCCATGCTATCTTTCAGTGCTTGTAGTTTTTTCTCGTAAGCTAAAACTTCGTCACTGACTTCGTTTTTAGGAACTAAGGCAACATAGTCTTCTCTTTTCATTTCTAAGTGGCGCAAAGTCATCAGCAAATGAGACCGATCTTCATTGCTATAGCTCTTTCTATTATTTTTTAGTTCAAATAATAGCTGCTCCCGCAAGGTGGCTACCGTTGCTTTTTGAGCATCGCTTTCTGCTTCCTGTTGAATAATAATATTCGTGAGGGAATCTATAAAATTCAAACGATTCTGCTGAGCTGATAAGTCGCTTGCGAATAGTATTAGAAAGAAACCGAGCAATAAATACTTAGCGCGTGAAATTGTTATAGCCACCCAAGTTGAGTACATTATCTTTAGCATTTGCATTTGTTTTAAAGGTACTTAATAGAAAGAAGGTCGGTGTATTGTCGCTTGTGATTTGCTCTATCTCCACATTTACACCATCCATAGAAAATGTCCAGGTGGTCTCTGATTGGTCAATAAAAAGATCAACTTCATTAGCAATCAATCCATCTGTTCCAATACGAGTGACCCACAATTCTTTTTCGTCATCACCATTTATGCCCCAATAAACGAAGCTAAAATTTCCAACTTCATAATTTACTCCATTGGTGACTTGGGAAGTTACGGTATATATATTCGGTATGTCATTTCCGTTACGAAGAATTCTAGTTTCCGCAAAGTTAGTATTTGAATTATCGATTGCCAATTCTAAATCTCCATCTTTGTTGGTATAATAGGTACAGTGCCAATCGAATTTTTCAGAAGCCCGGCTTCCTTGCAAGGTGCTGTCTAAAGGAGTGAAAGGAGAATCCAAACTTCTTACGCGCACGAATTCCTTAAACGAATTTTTACTAACCTTAAAGGCAAGTGCATCTTCACTTATTCCCTGATAATTGTAAGTCTGAAAAGTGGCAGGTGCATCAAAGGAATAGAGTTTGCCTCCCATAACTTCTCTATCTTCAGCAGTATTAAATTTACCGGCATCATCATTAGGTTCTTCTACGTCTTCTCCATTCCAGGCATCTGCAGGTTCCGTGTCAGCTTCAAATGGGAAGTTCATATTCCCTTTAAAAGAAGGGACAAAATCCGGCCCTCCGTATTCAAGACTCCATGTTCTGGTCTTTCGCTGACGCGTGACATCAAAAGAGGCTACGTCTCCAGCATCGGGAGGAAATACATTCCATTCCATTAGAATTCTACCTCCAATTTTTTTATCCTTATTAGGAGCAGAATCCCAGGGTACCGTATTCCTTTTAAATTCTCCATGACCATATAATGATCCGTCTGTTGCTTCATTTTGGGAAACTCCTATTTCTACGATATTTCCTACATTAGCTAATACTCCTTGTTGTGGAACAGGAGAACTTCCGGAAAGCCATTCACCACCTTGCGTTACCCAAATAGCAGTTGCTCTCACTCGATCTTCTTTACCATCAAAAGTAGCTAAAAAATGAATATCTCGAAGACCTCCACTGGCTTGGGTGGCTTCTATGTAATAAGTTTTTGGCAAGTCGCTTGCCGCAATGGTAATTGGAGAAGTAATACTTATTTGACTACCTTTTTCTGGGGAGTCCCACAGCTTTACTGATCCAGAAACTTTAGAGAGTGTTACACTACCTGTTAAAACGGCAGCCGGATCTTTTTGCTCTACTACCATTTTCATTAAATCTACTTCATTTCTGCCATTAGCAGTAGCCAGTACTTCATTCTCACCAGAATCCACTGTACCATTTCCATTGGTATCATTCATATTGGCAAGACATACCGCACCAAAATCAAACTTATCAAGACTCCCTTTAGGAGCACCGCTTCCCGAATAAGAAACGCCATCGACCCAGTCGTAAAATCCATCATAAATATTTAGCACAATTTCGCACTCCAGATTCGCCGCGGCGGTTTTCGTTGGAACTTGTGCTTGTGCGGTGCTGTTGAAGAACAGCATCGAAAAGAGCATTAAAATGCAAATAGGTAATTTCATGTTTTTCATATGTTATAAATTTTATTTAATTACGAATTGGTTTATATTTTTAATTTAGAGAGTGGAAAAAATAAATTCATTTTTTTAGTGAATTGATAAATGATCGTTTAATAAGGACGACGGAGCAATCCTAAAGAACAGTAAATGACAATTCGCAAAGAAAGAACCATAAGGAACCAACTAAGTCCACAAGGAGACCAGTTTTGCTGAACGGAAGTTTCCTAAACTCCAGCAAAATAATGGAAGGCGCAAAGGAACGACGACAGTCAATTGCTAAGCCGAAAGATTACAGTAATCCTGAGGAATTTGATGGTTTTAGTTTTGTCTAAATACTTACTTGACAATATCATTTTGGTGTAGGACATTAGATGCCTAGTAAGAAAATAGTCCTTTGAGACTTTTCCGGTGAGGGCTACAGATAATACTGTTCCCCAGTTTTGTTTTTAGATTAAATTTCCTTACCGTCAAGCCTGTTTAGCTTGGGTTTTGTTAACGGAAAAGGACTTTGTTGGATGTGATCGTTTTAGAATTCATATAGTCGCAATAACTAGAGAAAAATTATAAAATTTACAATCAATTTTAAGTGTTATTACTGACGGATCAAAGTTAATCATTTGAATATATATACACAAGGAATTTTGTAGATTTCTTGTTGTAGAATAGTGTTAAATATTGGAAAATTATCAATTGAAAATAATTTACTGTCCGTTTGTATTGCAGTTAATTTAAAACTCATTTTTAACACTTTCTACTTCTTTTATTCTTTTGGAGTTAAGAGGTTCTGATTTCGTTTTCAGTTCTAGAATGGGGGATGAGAAAAACGGGCAAAATTGCTATGGTGTCTTTACCGGAAAAGAGCTTGGGAGCTGACCAATATAAGCTATAAGAATCAAGGCCAATCGCTTAATTTTATGTTTTTAATATGTTATAAATTTTATTCAGTTACTAATCAGTTAATATTTCTAATTTAGAGAGGAAAAAATAAATACATCCATTTTACTTATGTTTTAGTGTACTCAATTATAAGTAGAAAAAGCTATAGTATTCAATAAGGGAAGTTGAACTTTTTTGATAAAAATTAATAAGTAATCTGTTCTTAGAATAGTAAATTAAGTGGGTTTAAAAGAAGGTAGTTGATATGAGAGTAAGTTTGTTTTTATTATTGTTTTTATTGGTTTCTAATCCTTTAAATGCGAAAGGAATTCCTGATTCAATTATTAGTCAGGTGGAAATGCTGGAAGGGGAAGCGAAGCTGACTTTCTGGTCGGATTGGATTCGAGGCAATGAACTAAAAGAAAAAGTAATTTATCTAGAGGCTTTTGAAATTGCCTGTAATCTAGCCAAAGGAATTCTTGAAGAAAAAGAGGCTATATTTTGGTGCTCTAGACATCAAATCAGGATGGCTCATAATTTAGCATATGCTGGACTAAAAAAGGAGGCAGGACAAATATTTGAAAAGGAAAGAAAGATTGTGGACGAATTAGCAGAAGATGTTTCTTATAAAAAGGAATTGCTAAGTCAGTGGTATTTAAATTTTGGACGATTCCTTTTTCGACTAGAGGAAATTGATAAAGCAGAAGAGAATTTATTGAGTGCACTTGAAATAAATAAAGAACTTAAAAACGATGGATTCGAGTTCCATTGTCAGAAAGAGTTAGGTTTGTTTTACGGGTGGATTAATAGAATTGATGAGGCGGTCAATGCTTATAGGATAGCAGAAGATATTTTAAGGAAAGATACCACTATAGATAGATCATATATCGTGGGACTCCAGTACAATCTTGCTTTGTTGTACGGTAAAATGGAAAAGCAGGAATTAGGGCTACAATATTTTGAAAGGGCTCTAAGTGGGATTTCCAATTACTCAGATAATCTTTCTCAGGATTTCAAGGAAAGAATAAACATGGATTATGCTTATGCACTTTGTACAGCAGGCCAAAGTATAAAAGGTATGAGATTGTTGGAAATTAAAGAACCAGAGATATATGCCAGAGCTGCCAGAGGGAAAGTAACGTTTTTTCGATACCTATCAGAATGTGCGATCATAAATGGAGATAAGGAAGGGGCCTTGAAATATTCTAAAAAACTTATGGAGGCTATTGATGAAGAAACGGAAAGAAGACGAGATAAAGAACTGCTTGAAATTCAAACCAAATTCGATGCTAAAGCAAAAGAAGATAGAATCAAAAAACTGGAACAAGAAAAATTGGTAACAAGGACTCAAACCAAACTACGAATTAGCCTCATCGCTTTGATTGGTTTTCTTGGTATCGCCATCCTTTCTTTTGTTTTATTGAAAAACCGCAACAGACAGAAACAATTGGCCCTGATTAATCAACGAGATCAGGAAATTGCGGACAATCGCAATCGCTTATTTTCATCCATCACTCATGATATTCGAACGCCTCTCGCGCTAATGATGGCGCCCTTGGAAAGAGCGGAATCCAAACTAAAAAATACCACAGCTATTTCAGATATCCAACTGGCTCAACGCAATGGAAAACGATTGATGGATTTATTCAATCAAATTCTCGATTGGAACAAAGCCGAAGCCAATGCCATGCTACTCAATAATCAGGTCGGTCAGCTAAATCTGACTTTCGATAATCTACTTGTTCGGTTTTTCCAACAGGCCAAGGAAGGAAATATTATTTTCCGCTCTGACCTAAATCTGCCCGCTGGTCAGTATTCATTGGATTTTGATAAACTAGACAAAATTTTATCCAACCTTATGGGTAATGCCATCAAATTTTGCGAAGACGAAGACGAAGTATTCTTAATGGCAAAACTTAAAGATCATAGCACCTTAATGCTTGAAGTAAGAGACACAGGGCCTGGGATTTCAGAAATAGATCGACAGAATATTTTTAATCGCTATTATCAGGGAGAACAAGGGAAACTGAAAGGGGGAACGGGGATTGGACTGGCCTTGGTAAAAGAATTGCTTGGTTTGATGAATGGCACGATACGGCTAGAATCAGCGGAAGGAAAAGGAACGCAGTTCTTTATTCAATTACCCATTAGCCAAGCAAGGAATATTGCTTTTGAAACAGAAGAGCATTTGACTACTGAGGTAGGCGAAATTGCAAGAACTGAAAAACCTTTGGTATTGGTCGTTGAAGATGAGCCCGAGCTTTTGGATTTTTTGAAGTCTGCTTTGGTAGGAAAATACGAGGTGGAAAAAGCTAATTTGACCGCTGTTGGCTATTCTCTTGCAGTGAGTAGAGTTCCTGATATTATCATTTCGGATTGGAATCTGCCGGACAATAATGGTGGCTGGCTCTGTCGACAACTCAGGGATAACCCCATTACCAGTCATATCCCAACGATCATTCTCACTGCCTTTTCTTCCGACACCCATCAGCAAGCGGCCTTTGATGCTGGAGCCGTAGCTTGGCTCAATAAGCCTTTTAAACTCGAGACCCTACATCGCCAGTTGAAAACTATCTTGGACCAACAACTCCGTGCCCAAAAACAATGGTCGCAAAACAACAATACTACGGAGGCATTGGAGGAATCTTTGCCTTCTATGGATCCTTTTTTAGAGAAAGTGATGGAACGAATCCAGAAAAATATTGGAGAAGAGGATTATACTATAGAAAAAATGGCTCAGCAATTGAACTTGAGTCGAGTACAGTTATTCCGTAAAGTGAAAAGCCTTACCGGTAGTAGTCCCAGTAAGCTTTTGCTGGGGTATCGCTTGACCACTGCTCGGAAATTGCTCCGTCAAACCAATAATACCGTTTCTGAGATCGCTTATAGCGTAGGCTTTGTTGATCCTAATTATTTCAGTAGAGCCTACAAAAAGCATTTTGAAGTAAGCCCTTCAGAGGATCAATCCTGATCCTCTCTTTTCCTAAATTTACCAATTTTTTTCTCTTGTCCAGCAGTTTAGAAGCTCTGTGAATTTGGACTTTTCTTTCGGAATAATAAAATCTATTTCGGTTTTTATCTTTTAGTGTATCTTTTAATTTTCTGATTATCAGTGGATTATAAGTGTTGGGTGACTCATGTAACCTCAGTCCAGTACAATGTAACCAGAGTACAGGACGATCAGGTGTTTCTCCACTTATATTTGTTGATAAGGAGGCTAGCAATCTTTTGAGGTGGATTTGATAGGCTTGAAATTACCTCTGAAATCACTTTTAAAATCACTTCCGAATTAACTTATTATAAACACTTATTATAAAAAAATCTGAAATCATGAAAATTAAGAATCTATTTTCCATTTTAAGTTTGTTATTGATCTTTTCCTGTGCGAAAGAAACAGACGAGGCTCCATTGGATTTTGAAAATTTCAAAGCGGAGATACAAAACGATCCAATTTACCAAGATTATGTTTCTGCCCAAAGCACCTTCTTAGGTCATTTGGCAAAAAAAGAAATAGATCTTTTTGCTATTGTTAATACTCTAAGTGAGCAAGGAGTAGAAAGCTATTGTTCTTTTGATCAGCGTCTTATTGAAGGGTTTCGAGGGGCTCAAAAATTTAGGAATAGTAACTGTGCGGTAAGTGAAAACTTGACGAAGTTGATGAAGAGTAATCCAACTTTTTTGACTTTATCTGCGGAGCAGCTTTATACTATTCTATATGTCCCTATTCCTGTAAGCAAGGCTTTCAATAATTCTAATCAAGCCTCTTCAAGGGCAAATTGCCTTGCTGCTTTTAATCAAGCCTATACCGAATCTTCTGCAGGGTGTTTCAGTTTTCATACAGATAGTGATGGTAACATTGGTGATTGGGAGTCTGAATTTTGCCAAGTATTAGGAGCACAAGGAGGCGCGAACGCTTATGATTCTTGTTGTGGGCAGTCAGGTGCGAGTAATTGTCCTTAATCTTTGGAAAGGGAACTAGTCGGTTTCCAACAGACGCAAGGTTTTGTACAACAAAAAATATAATTTTTTTCCTGGGGAGCTGCTGTTGCCTCCTTACCTAAGAAGAGGCCAGTATCTAGTAAATATAAGCTATAAAAACCCAAGCTCATTGTTTCCCAAAAGCCACTAACCAGATCGGTTGGTGGTTTTTTTTATCCGTTTTGGTAGAGGGTCTAGTGTTAAGATACTAGCTCCAATTTTTTAGTTTTATTACCCTTGGAATACCAAGGCACCGCACCTTTTTTAATTCTCAATGACCCAACTTCAATGTTTTTACAGTCGTTTATTTTTTGGAATAAAATAAGTTCAGCATCAGTTCATTGAAATACGAAGTTTTATAAATTACTAAGCCTAAGTGAATGATCTTACAGTGTATTTAGTACCTTACAGCAGAAGGTGGTACAAATCACCTAAAACCTACGATATCTTCTCTTTCTCAAAATTATTCCAATATGTTTAAGTTTTTAAAAAAAATGTTTTTTGGTCCAGGCCTCAATATAAAGGAACTACTGAAAGGGGGAGGAACTATTGTTGATGTCCGATCACCGGCAGAATTCGCCATAGGCCATGTTGATGCTTCGATCAATATTCCTTTACCAGAACTAGGAGGACGAATAAAAGAATTCGAGACGATGCCAAAGCCAATCATCACTTGTTGTGCCTCCGGGAATAGAAGTGGAAAAGCGGCCAAAATTTTGGAGGAGCAAGGAATGGACGTTTATAACGGAGGAGCTTGGCTGACGGTGAAGATCCAATTGGAGTAGTAGCGCAGGACTTCGTTATTGCTTCAAGCCCAAAGCAGCCTATAGCCACCAAGTTAGGAGAATGCCAAGCTCGGTGAATGCTATTGCATTCAACCCGAAAACGGAATTTGGCCTCTAGCCACTAAAGCGATTAGTTCTCCTCTCCATCTACCTCCACTTTTTCTCCTTTAAAAACGTCCTAAGCGGTTTTCATCTTCAGAAACAATAACCTAATCAGCAATAGCCAGGGGAGCCCGTGCATCAGGGTATCCAACCAATCCATAAGCTCCATCCCAGTTCCACCTCCAGCGATCCATTTTAGTTTCCCCCAGAGATGAGGTTCGGGGAAGAATGGGGCCAGACCTATTGTAAAACAAGCCACTAAGATTAAGGCTGTATTGTTGAATATTTTCATTTTAATACGTAGTTTAATTAACTCTGCTAAAAGAATGTTTCAGACAAAGAAGAAAAGGAGCAAAAAAAAGCTTTTCTTAATACCTTAAGCGCTTTTCAACAAAGGTGATTAATAAAAGATTACTTTTAGGTAACCCAGATCACACAAGTCTTGCTTTTTAGATAAAAAGAATCGATTTTTTTTCTCAAAAAGAGAAAAGCTATTTGTTGTGTGATACTACTCACAAAAAGAAAACCTTTTTAAGCTTAAATTTGTCTTATTAATGACTTTTAAAACAGAGAGCTTAATTTATAAAAGGCCTGGAATCTTCAATTTTCCTCCAAAAAAAAACAAAAATGAAATTTTCATTCAAAGCGGTTTGGAATAATAAATGTCCACAATGTAGAGCAGGCGATTTGTACAAATCGCCTTTCCAGTTTTCGGACCCGCTAGCCATGTATGACAAATGTTCGAATTGCCAATTGGATTATAATCCAGAACCTGGTTTTTACTTTGGTGCTATGATTATTTCTTATGCCATTTCTTCCTGGATGCTTTTACTTCCAGCGCTTTTATTGGTATTTAAATTCGATTGGTCGGTAAATCAAGCGATGATCTTTGCCTTGTTTTTAGCAGCCATTACCTATTTTAAAATCTTGCGCGGTTCCAGAGCTTTGTATTTACATTTGATGATCAAGTACGATAAGAGTTCTCGCAATAGTGATAACTCAGCTTCTAAATACGATAAGTCTATTTTTTAATAAAAATTCGATTAGCATGAATCAAGAGACGATAATTATAGATAATTTAAAATGTGGCGGTTGTGCCAATACGGTAAAGAAACAATTGTCCGGCATGGAAGGCGTCCAAAACGTATCTGTGGATGTGGAGACTTCTACAGTTGTTGTGGAAAAAGAGGAAGGAGTTAGTAGAGGCGTTTTGTTGGAACGTTTGGAAAAATGGGGGTATCCTGAAGTGGGGACGGGGAATTTGGTGCAGAAGGCGAAGTCTTATGTGAGCTGCGCGATTGGTCGCTTGGATGGGTAGGGAAGGTCTGTTAAAAAACATTCGCAATAAATTGAGGTTTAGGCAGTGGCCAGAGGCCAAAAGGGAAATAAATAATCAAAGCTCGGTGAATGCTACCGCATTCAACCCGAAAACGGAATTTGGCCTCTGGCCACTAAAAGGATCTAAATAGAACAAGAAGTTACTTGGATGAATAGAAGGTAGTGGCCAGAGGCCAAAAATCTAACCGGTTTCAATGCAATAG
>CALLVY010000490.1 GCA_938015925.1 uncultured Saprospiraceae bacterium | reverse complement strand
AGAATGAAAAAAATTCTTTTTGCATTGGCAATTCCTTTGTCAGTGTTGATCTCCGTTACTTCATGTAATGAACCTACATTAATCGGTTCAGATTTACTGGAACAAGATGAAGCAGACCTCCGGTTTACCGATACCATCAGCTTGAGAACTCGTACCGTCAAAGAAGATTCTGTGGTCACTTATACCATTGATCGGCAGTTTAACATCTTTCCTTGTGGCAATTTTGAAGACCCTGTCTTTGGGGTTATCAATGCTGATATCTATTCTCAGTTTAAAGAAGGAGCATTGGATCCTCCTTCTTTCGAAAATCCAAGACTCGATTCGCTGGTACTTACCTTGGCTTATGATACCCTCAATAGCTACGGAATCTTTGATGAACCTTATCAACTTGAAGTGAGAAGGTTATCAGAAGATCTGGACAATAGCCAGGAGTATTATTCCAACCAATCTTTTAGCACCGATATGACTCCTCTTGGTGTTTTAAATTTCACTCCTGAGCCATTGACAAGAACAGGATATGTTACCGTAATTAATCGAGATACCATCGAAGCTAATTATGTTTCGATTCGTCTGGATGATCAGTTGGGAATGGATATGCTGAATGAAACTTGGTATGAAGAAGGTGCTTTTGTTGAGATGCTCAAAGGGCTTAAAGTCGAAGTGGCTAATACTAATCCAACAAAGGGCTTGATGAGTTTTAGCCTAAATTCTCCTTTTACTCGATTGAGATTGTATTACCGCAATTTTACTTCAGAGCCAGATACCGTAGCAACGGTTTATGATTTTGGAGTTACCGGTACAACCACTCCACGACACGTTAATATTGAACATGATTTCTCAGGAGCAGTAGTAGAGGATTTTTTCAATGATCCAGAAAAAGGAGATAGTTTGGTTTTTTTACAAGCCATGTCAGGACCGAATATTGAATTAGAAATTCCACATTTACTTAGCTTAGGAAATATCATTGTCAATAAAGCAGAATTGAATTTTTATGTAGCAGAGTTACCAGAGGATATGCCTGGTGTTTACGATCCCTCTGATCGTTTGATATTGACTATTAAAGATGAAAATGGAGAGACCCTTTTCGCGATTGATGATGTGGTTCAGAATTCCGCTGCTTTTGACGGAACACTGACTTCTGGAGACGTCAATGGGACAACGGTGCAAAAGTATACGATGAATATTGCCTCTTATCTCAATCGTAAAATTATTGAAGGTACAACGGGCAGTCTTAAATTCTTTTTACGAGCCTTTCCGAAACAAGAAACTACAAAAAGAGTAGTAATATATGGAGCAGGCCATTCCCAATTTCCTGTGGATTTTGAGATGACCTATACCAAACTAGATAATTAGTAAGCGAAACAAGCTTAATTATTTGGAAAAATACGTCTTATAAGATCATCCATAATATGGTTTTCTATTTAAACCATGTCTAAAAAAAAGGGTACTAAGAACAATAAGAATGGGCAAAGGTCCATTGAAAGACTTTAATGATCCTATTTTTTACGAAAAAATAATCACTTATGTGTGGAATTGTTGCCTATATCGGAGAAAGAAATGCCTACCCAATCTTGATCAATGGCCTGAAAAGGCTAGAGTATCGTGGTTATGATAGTGCAGGAGTTTCCTTGTATAACGGAGATTTAATTACCTATAAGAGGAAAGGAAAAGTACAAGAACTGGTTGATTTTGTCAAAGGCAAAGATACCGAAGGTACAATTGGTATCGCTCATACCCGTTGGGCAACTCATGGTAAACCGGATAATATCAATGCTCACCCGCATCAATCAGGTAATGGACGATTGACTTTGATCCACAATGGGATCATCGAAAATTATGCAGTACTCAAAAAGGCCCTTATAAAAGAAGGACACACTTTTAAAAGTGAAACGGATACAGAAGTTTTGGTGCACTTGATTGAAGAACTGCAAACGAGAAGTAATCTACCTATCGAAGAGGCGGTGCGAATCGCATTGACCAAAGTCGTAGGAGCTTATGCGATTGTCGTATTGGATAAAAATGAACCAGACAAATTGGTAGCTGCCAGAAAAGCAAGTCCCTTGGTTATTGGTGTTGGAGATGGTGAATTCTTCTTGGCTTCAGATGCGACTCCAATTATCGAGCATACCCAAAAAGTGGTTTACCTCAATGATGAGGAAATTGCGATGGTAAATCGTGATGGAGAAATGCAGATCAAGGATATTGGGAACGAAATAAAAATGCCTTTTGTCCAACAATTGGACATGAAGATAGAGAGTTTGGGGAAAGGAGAGTATGAGCATTTTATGCTAAAAGAAATTTACGAACAACCAGAAACCATTGCAGATTGTATGCGTGGTCGATTGAATGCTGCCGAAGGTTGGATTCGAGTTGGTGGTTTGGAACAAGAGCAAGTAAAAGATAAAATAGCACAAGCCAAACGCTTTATCGTCGCCGCTTGTGGTACGTCCTGGCATGCTGGTTTGGTCGGAGAATATTTGTTTGAAGAATTGGCCCGCATTCCTGTAGAAGTTGAATATGCTTCTGAATTGCGATATCGAAATCCTATCCTCAACTCTGATGATGTGGTCATTGCTTTATCACAATCTGGAGAAACGGCCGATACTTTAGCCGCTTTAGAATTGGCAAAGAAGAAAGGTGCTTTGATTTATGGTATTGTAAATAATGTAGGATCTTCGATCTCTCGTTTGACCGATGCTGGATCTTATATTCACGCTGGCCCGGAAATCGGAGTCGCATCTACCAAAGCTTTTACGGGACAAGTGACCCTCTTGGCTATGATGGCCATTAGCTTGGGATACAAGCGAGGAACCATTCCTAAATCTTACTATCTACAACTCATCGAAGAGCTAGAGCGAATCCCATCGAAGGTCGCCAAGATCATAGCAGAGTCGAATGAAAAAATTAAATACATCGCTCAGGAAATCAAAGATGCTAATAACGCATTGTACCTTGGACGAGGTTATAATTTTCCTATTGCCTTAGAAGGCGCCCTAAAACTCAAGGAGATTTCCTATGTTCACGCAGAAGGATATCCTGCCGCAGAAATGAAGCATGGCCCGATTGCACTCATCGATGAGAATATGCCCGTCGTTGTAATCGCTACCAATAAAAGTGCTTACGAAAAAGTATTGAGTAACGTACAAGAAGTAAAAGCAAGAAAAGGAATAGTCATTGCTATATGTACTGAAGGAGATGAGGCAATTAAAGAGATTGCAGACTATTGTATTGAAATTCCGGATACAGATGAACCTTT
>CALLVY010000489.1 GCA_938015925.1 uncultured Saprospiraceae bacterium | reverse complement strand
AGAAGGAGTGGGATGGGCAGTCAAAAAATTGTCTGACGGAGGAGTTTTTTTTAGTTCGTTCCTCATGAATCTCCTTCGTCGATTTGACGAGGGTTTTGCCTACTTTTTGCCGAATGCATGAACGAGTGAAAACTCGTGAACCGCAAAGCGGACGGGCGGCCACATGCTTTAGGCCTCCGCCACTAGGCGGCCTGCCTGCCGGCAAAGGCAGGCCTGAGATAAAATAATCAAAGGAAATTGTCCCCAGAAAAAGAAATATTAGATTTAAAAACAATATAAATCAAAGTCAGTATTCAACACAAATCATCCCTCCACCTTATTACTCCGCTTAATCCCCAATTTCTCAATCCTCGACTGCAAAGTCGTCGGCCGCATTCCCAAAATCTCCGCCGCACCATTCGCTCCGCTCACCTTCCACTTCGTATGTTGCAAAACAGCAATGATGTGTTTTTTCTGAACCTCTTCAAAAGTAGCAAAGTGCATCGGCTTAGACTTCGAAGGTTTGGGATTAAACCAGGAACCTAAAGTCAGCTTGGCTCCGCGGCTAGTGATGATGGCGCGCTCAATCAAATTTTCCAATTCCCGGACATTGCCCGGAAAATCATAATTCGCCAATTTATCCAAAACTTTCTGTGGAATATCCGTGATCGGTTTGCCCAATTTTTTACTCAGTTTTTCTGCCAAAAATCGAACCAGTAAAGGAATGTCATCCATCCGCTCGCGCAAAGGAGGAGCGTGTACCGGAAACACATTCAGTCGATAAAAAAGATCTTCCCGGAATTTTCCTTTGGCGACTTCTTTTTCCAATTGCCGATTGGTCGCTGCGATGATTCTAACATCCACCATTTGATGTCCCTGGCCACCAACCTTTTCTATTTCTCCTTCCTGTAAAGCACGCAATATTTTGGGTTGTAAGTCCAATGGCATTTCTCCTATTTCATCCAGAAATAAAGTTCCGCCATCCGCTAATTCAAACTTGCCGATTTTGCTGGTGATGGCTCCGGTGAAGGCTCCTTTTTCGTGACCGAATAATTCGCTTTCGATCAAGTTGGGTGGGAGGGCTGCACAGTTGACTTTGATCATCGGGCGTCCGCTCCGCGGACTAAGGCGGTGAAGCGCGCGTGCAATCAATTCTTTTCCAGTACCACTTTCTCCACTGATTAAAACGGTCGACATCGTCGGCGCTACTTGTTGGATTTGGCGAAGTAATGGTTTGAACGCAGGAGACTGACTGATGATTTCTCCAAAATTATTACCCACCTGAATTTCTTCCTGCAAGTAATTGTTCTCCGCTTCCAATTTACTTTTCAATTCTTTAATCTCCATCAAGGCACCGCGCAAGGCGGCTTCTTTTCTTTTGCGGTCTGTAATGTCCCGGATAATGGCACAACTCAAAATGCGATTGTCAATCTCGATGAGGTGATCCATAATCTCCACTGGAAAAGTCTCCCCATTGGCGCGGCGATGACTACTTTCAAAAGTCTTGGATTGCATGACTTTGTCTTCCCAGTGAGCGGCCCAATTTTCTTTGTTCATATTGGGATTAATGTCAAAAATCGTCATCCCCTTGATGGCTGATTTTTCGTAACCCCACATTTTTAAACCGGTCGCATTGACTTCTACCAGATTGGCATCCTGGTCAAACCAGACCACCGCATCGGGTAGGAGGTCCATGGCTTTTGAAAAATTGGCTTTCATGTTTTTGATTTTATGTAGCACTTAGCGGAGTAAATGCGATTATCGGACTATATCTATTTTCGTTATTTTACGAAATATCGTTATTTTTTTTCGTAAATCCTAATTGGATGATGATTTAGGTAAAATCATATGTGATTGTTTTTCAGTTAGTTAGGTGAAGTTTGGAGTTGTTTTTTCTGCTTTGGCACAGGGCTTGAACTATACAGGTCAAACAATAGCATCAAAAATGGAAAATATACAAACCATCAACAATTTCGCGGACATCGTTTCGCTTTCGCAAAAGAAAAGTAAGGCGATTATTCTTAGTCTGGAAGTTGGAAATTATTCGAGTCTTATGTTTCAAGTAGTAGATGCTTATCTGGAAGAAAACCCAGAAGCTTTTTCCTGGTTGAAAATTGCGGGACTCAATGCTCAAAAAATCCAGGAGGAGTTATCCATTCTTCAACTCCCGGCACTCATCATTTTGGAAAAGGGAAATATCATCGCCATTTTCCAAGGGATGGTCGCCAGTCATGAAATTCAAAAAGCACTTTCAAAAAATCAATAAAAAAATTAATAAACTCAATATCATGAAAAATTCAATCGCATTATTCTTGTTCTTCTTTTTTAGTCAGTCTGTATTTAGTCAATCCTTAGATGCTTCCTTTTTTAATCAGGCAGATCAGTTTTTTAAAAAACACATCCAAAGCGGAAGCGTAGATTACACCAGTGCTAAAACGAGTGCAGATCTAAAAAAACTAATCACCAGAATTGAGCAAACGGAACTTAGTAGTGCTAATGCAGATAGCCGCAAAGCATTTTACATCAATACTTATAATTTGTTAGTCATCAATGCCGCAGCACAAGCTTACCCCTTATCTTCTGTCAATGATATTCCTGGTTTCTTTGATCGCAAAAAACACCAGATAGCAGGAGAGTCTTTGACTTTGAATAAATTGGAATCGGATAAATTATTGAAAGTAACACAAGACGCCAGATTACACTTTGTATTGGTCTGTGGTGCAATCGACTGTCCACCAATCGTCAACTTTGCCTATAGGCCCAATCAATTGGATCAGCAAATGGAAACCCAAACTCGCTTGGCCTTAAACAATGATGGTTTTATCAAAACCAATGGCAATGATATTGCCTTGTCTAAAATATTCCAATGGTATGTTGGAGACTTCGGTGGCAACCAAAAAAACCTAATCACTTTTATCAACAAATACCGAAAAAATAAAATCACCCCAACCAACAAAATTTCTTACTACGAATACAATTGGGAAATCAATGATAGCTCCGCTGGACACTCCAGCGTGAGCGCTGAATCGGGAGCGAATGCGGCTCGTTATGTCGTTTCTGCTGCGATTCCAAAAGGAAGTGTGGAGTTGAAATTATTCAATAATTTGTACACTCAAAAAACGGGATCGAAAGAAGAATTGATAGATCGGGCTACTTTTTTTACTTCTACCTTAAGTGCGCTTTATGGGGTGAATAATCGTTTCAATGCAGGGATAGAATTGAAATACCGCCGAGTCAATTATAATGCTTTGCCCAATTCGCCTTTTGATGTTTTTAATCCGAATGCCGAAGGACAGAGTCGTGCTGGAATCACAGGTATTGGCCCCAAAATAAGAATTGCACCTTTTGAGCAATTGGAAAATTTTTCTATTCAAAGTACTTTGGTTTTTGGAACGAGTAATGACCTTGCAGGAACCAATGATTTGCGCTACATCGATTGGAACGGGCCTATTTTTAATACCCAGTTTTTTAATGATTTTTCTATTGGGAATAGTTTCTCCATCTTTACAGAAATAGATTTCTTGATAGAAGATATTGGTTCCAGCGCAAACAATCACGCCAATCGTTTTTCTACACCTGCGACTGTGATTTTTAGTTATTTCCCAAATCCAAAAACAACCTTATACGCATTGGGTGGTTTTTCTCCCTACTATGGAAGCGACTTTGATTATTTTGCTCAAGGAGGTTTAGGAGCGAAATACCAAATCAATTCCAACTTTGAATTAGAATTATTGTATACGGCATTTACAAATGAATTATTGTTGGATACAGGCGGAAATGCACGTACCTTTAATTTAGGTATTCGATACAATTTGTAAAAATACCCTTAGCATTAATTTTCAGAATAAGAGATTTTATCTGTTTCTAAAATACGCCCAAAGTGAATGCACGCCTTTTTAATTTTGTTTTTTTGATTTGCTCCGTTTGGAGCCTTAGTACGCAGGGCCAAAGTCTGGAAATTCAACAAGTGATTTTAGAAGATATTGGAAAAAACGATGAACAATATTTGCGTCGATTTATCAAAAGTAAGTCTGGCGATTACTTGGACACGCTTCTTACCATGGAAGATGTCCAACAACTTCGGCGAAGAACGGGAGTCGCCAATGCCGACTTAATTATAGATACCCTCCCGTCAGGGAAAGTCAATTTGATTTATAAAATCAGACCACAAAGAACTTTATTGCCCCAATTGGGATTGGGCGGTATCCGCGGCAATTTTTGGTGGCAGCTTGGAGTAGCAGAGCACAATCTTTTTGGAAAAGAACAAGCACTCATCGCTACTTATTTGCACAATGATGGGCAAGCCAATTTTAAATTGTATTATCAAAACCTAAGAATTAAGGCGAGTCCTTGGGGGTATGCTTTTGATGTTTATCGCAACGCTTCCATTGAACCCTTATATTTTCCAGCATCTGCCGTTGATTTTACTTATGTCAATACCGGTGCGGGAGTGCTGGGTTTAAGAAACTTTGGATTTAATAAATCGCTTAGTCTTGGGTTCAACTATTTTGAAGAAACCTACAAGAAGTTCAATGAAGAGGATCTGGGAAATTCTGATGGACCCGATTTTCTCCAACAAAATAAATTATTGGTCAAAACCAATTTTGAAGTCAATCGAATCGGCTATGATTATTTTTATCGCAGCGGTTTTCAATGGAATATTTTAGCACAATCTGTTTCCACTTTGAGTGATGGCAGTCAGTTTTTTAGTTTAGGTTTTGAAGGGAAAAAATACTGGCGACCGTATAAAACCGGAAATTTTGCTTTTAGATTAAAAGCCGCCATTGGCACCAATTCTCCTTCTCCATTTGCTCCCTTTGTACTAGACTCCGGAGTCAATATTCGTGGTGTCGGAAATCGGGTAGACCGAGGAACCGCACAATTGGTATTAAATGCGGAATGGAGACAAACACTTTTTCATACGGATCGTTGGGCAGGTCAAGCCCTGGTTTTCTCTGATTCAGGAACCTGGCGAAATCCTGGCGGTCGCCTCAATGATTTGATAGACAAAAATCAATTTCGACATTTTATCGGAGCGGGTGTTCGTTTTGTCAATAAAAAAGTTTTTAAATCGACTTTGCGTTTAGACTATGGTTTTGACCTTTGGAACATAGAAGAAAGAGGGCTGGTCTTTGGCATTGGACAGTATTTTTAAAAGCCATGTTCCATTGATTAAGGATAAAAAAAGAAAGGAAGGTATTGGGTGTCCCGCAGATCCCACAAATTTACTGCGTGAACTTCCACTGTCAGTTTCGCAGATCTTGCGCGTTTGATCGAAAATAATTTGCGCGATCTGCGCAAAAAGACCTATACCTTTTAGGTTTTATTTGACTTTTAGTTCGTCCTTCATAGTCTCTCCATGTCGAACTGTCGATAAAAAATAACATTAACTTTTTTTACCCTTGTTTTGCTTGCAATTTATTTATTTTTGATGTTCATCAACCCTTTACCAAAATGAACTTCATGCTCCGATTCTCTTTTTTACTCCTATTTTTATTGTCCAATATTCAACTATCCACTGCTCAGGATAAAGCCATTACCAAAGAATATAAGGAAAAAGCAATTCTCCAACTTTCTCGATTAATGAACGACTTTTATATCTTTCCTGAAGTCGCTAAGGAAACGGAAAAACATTTGCTAAAGCAATGGAAAGCAGGCCATTTTGATCAATTTGAAAATGATGAAACTTTTGCAGCAGCCTTGACCGAATCGGTGCAGACCATCAATAAGGACAAACACATGCGGATAAGAGCTAACCGGCCTTTTGTCGCGCCGGAAAATTCTCCAGAAAGATTATTAGAAGAAAACCTGGATCGAAGAAATAGATCTAGAAGTTTCAACTCAGGACTCCACACCGTTCAGATCATGGAAGGCAATGTGGCCTATTTGGACTTGAGAGGTTTTGCTGGATTAGAAGGCGCCAAAGACATCACGGATGCTTATATGAAATTGATGTCAAGAGCGGATGCGGTGATCATTGATTTAAGTAAAAATGGCGGAGGAAGTCCACGGATGGTTCAGTATTTATGCAGTTATTTCTTTGATACAAAATTGCACTTGAATAGCCTTTATTATAGAGAAGGAAATGTAACGGAAGAGTATTGGACTTTAGACGAAGTGGGCGGAACGAAGATGCCGGATGTTCCTTTATTTGTAATCACGGGGGAGCGAACTTTTTCTGGCGCCGAAGAATTTTCCTACAATATGCAAACTCAAAAAAGAGCAACTTTAGTAGGCCAAACCAGCGGGGGCGGAGCCAATCCCGGCGGTACCCGAGGGATCAATGAAAATCTAAGTGTTTTTATTCCAACCGGAAAAGCAATTAACCCAATTACAAAAACCAACTGGGAAGGAGTAGGAGTCGTCCCGGAAGTAAAAACAACAGTAGAAGAAGCCTTGACCAAAACACATGAACTAGCCAAAGTAGCAGCCGAAGCTTATCGCACCCAAACCAAAGGAGCGGCCAATAAATTATTTACCGACTTGAATAGCAAACTAGAAACCTATACCGCGGGAACATCCGAAAAAGAAATCCTTCAGAGTTTGACCAAATGCAAAGAAGCCAAATTCCTTGGCGAAAGAGATGTCAATATGATGGGTTACGAATATCTAATGGAACGTAAAAAGCCCAAAATTGCGGAAGCCATTTTTAAAGCCAACACCCTGCTGTATCCAAATTCTCCAAATGTATTCGATAGCTACGCAGAATCTTTAATGGGGAAGGGAGACTTAGAGGCTTCGCTTAAAAATTATCAAAAAGCAGTGGACATTGCGACGGCTAATGGAGATCGAGATATTGATTTATACAAAAAGAATTTAGAAAATGTTAGAAGTAAAATGAAAGCTAAGAAATAGTGGAAAAACTTTCTTCAATGGTCATAGGTAGTAGTTCGTATATTGTTGAATTAGTAGGAGCGAGAAATATTGATAAAAAGAATTAGGGCTAGCGAATAATTGATTACATTTAAGTACTACTACATTGTCTGTATAGGGAAAGGTGTTTGTCAATAATACGCAAAGGTGCGACCCCTCTATACGGACAATGTAGGAACAGATGTTCAAAAAATATATCAGTTATTGCCTATGCCGTCTTTTCGCATTTTCTCTTTGATCTTATACCTCTCCATTTTTAGTCAAATTCTCCTGGCTCAAAAGGATTCCACCATACTCTTCCCCGAACAACTCAAAGGCGAAGATATTTTTCCGAAAAAGGAAACCATTGCCGATCCCAATCTGATTTCCCTATTTGGAAAAACAGAAGCACTCAACAGTTTGCCTTATAATGCCTACGTGATCACCAAAGAAGAAATCCGGGAAAATGGTTATCTGACTTTGACGGATGCCTTGCGAATGGTTCCAGGGATTTTTGTCTCGCCACTAGGTTCGGCCAGAGAAGGGGAATTGTTTATGATGCATGGCATGCGCGGCAATCGAATGGCCGAAATAATGATCAATGGAATTTCCATCAAACCCATGTTGGCTAGTGGTATGCCCATTGGAGCCACTTTGCCAATCCGGCAAGCCGAACGAATTGAAATAATCTATGGCCCCGGCTCCGCCCAATACGGTATTGGGATGAATGCCGGGATCATCAATATCGTTTTGAATGATTCGGATCGCCCCGTTTATACCCAGGCGGATTTGAGTTTGGGAGGAAGAGGTTATAATAATATTGATTTGATGTTTGGAGGAAAATTGGGGAAGGGAAAAAGAATATTAAAATTTGCAGGCTGGGGGAGTAGCACCAATTTTGATGATTGGAATATTGGTTATCCCGATTCAGAGGAGGAAGAAGTAACGCCCGTTTTTATTCCTTATCTCTATGATACTTATTACGAGGATGGAAGGTATGAATTCCAATCCAATTATCGAGGAACATCGAACCTAGCCGAGCGCAGTAACTTCCCACACCAAAGCCGTCATTTCGGACTACAGTTCCAATACAATAAACTGGAATTTATGGTAGATGTGAATTACCGCAGAGACCATGCTGCTTTAGGACTCAACCCTCTAACCGTTTCTTATGCCAATCCTGTTAGTTATACCGCATCTTCTACCACTCGTCTGCAGTTTCGAAAAAAAATGGGAGAAGGAAGGTTTCGCTTTGGTTTAAATGTTTCTGGCCTGGCTCATAATTTAGACCCTGCTTCTTCCGCTCAACCCATCCAAAGTCACTATGGATATGGCTACGAACAAAACGCGATAAATAGATTGGAGTTAGCGGGGGTTTCGATTACTCCGCAAGTGATAGATTCCATTTACGAACTAAATCAAGCTCGAAATTTCTCCGGAGATCGTTTCCGCGCCGCAACCGATTTTCAATTTAATATTTTATCTGCTTTCTCTCTAAAAATTAGCCGGCAATACCAAATGAATTTTGGAGTAGGCTTGGAATCTGTTTTTGGAGGATCAGAGGTTTCTCATTTGTCGGAACCTTTTAACAATTCAGGGGATAGTACCATTTTCTCTATTCCTCCTTTGCCTCAAAATGATTTTTTCTATGGGGGATCTAATGATGCTGCGGGGAAAGGATATGCCTACCTTAGTAATGACTTGGACTTTGGTCCACTAAAATTGCGAATGGGATTGAATTTTTCTGCGGTTATTAATGAATTGGATTTACTCCCTCGTATCGCACTCAATTACCAATGGAAACCAAACCTGTTTTTGAGAAGTAATTATTGGGAAGATCATTGGTATCCCAATTGGTTTTTTGTTGATCACACTTTTCTTTTTGGAAGAGATATCAGTCGTTCTTATGAACGCTATACCTATATCCTTGACTTATATCCACCTACTAAGACGCAATCCTTTGACCTTGGTCTTCGATGGCATTTTCTTAAGCAAAACGATTTGGATATACAGTTTTTTGTAAAAAAGAATAGTGATGTCCTGAAATTTGAAACACGATCCGATTTTGATTTAAAAAGAGATGGTGTCTTTTATGCAAGTGGGTATTTTAGCGATGCACAAGTCTTTCAACAAATACTAGGAATCCAAGGTCAATTGCAAATGAAAAATGTTTTTGGCTTACGCAAATTAGATAGCCGACTGGGTTTTATATTTAGCAAAAGCTTTGAACAATTCCCAGAAGAGAACAATCGCAGAAAAAAAGGTTTGCCCGAGTATCCTTCGTTTATCGGCCAATGGCGATTGTCTTACCATCCTGGCAATTGGTACCTTAGCGTGGAAAATATTTTACAGAAAAGTGCCAGAAGCATCCCTATTCCAGTGTCACAAACTATTGGTGGTTTAATCACCGATCTAATGATCCGCTATCGTTTGTCTCGAAATTTTGACATCTACATCAAAGGAAGCAATATTTTGAATACCCATTACAGCGGCATTAGTGCCGACGATTCTCTGGATGCCTTGTTGTATAATGTACAGCCCTTAGCACGCTTTCGCTTAGGCGCGAGTTACCGCTTGGATTAAAAAATCATGCCGGTCGTAGTAGTGCAAACCTGGGGCGCAGCTTCAAGCTGCACTTCAGGTTTGCACGGATAAAAAAATGGACTAAATAAAATGAAATACCTTTTCCTATTCACCATTCTATTTTCATTTGGAAAAATGACCGCACAAGAAACCACCCTTGCTGCCACTGCCACCCAATTGAGAGCAGCCGTCGGAGAATTTGAGAAAATAAGAAACCAAAAAACAACTACTGGAAAAGCCAAAGCCGCTCAAAAAATTGCGAACATTTATGGTCGGGAAGGACTCTCCGCTAAAGCCATCGAGTATTATCAAATTGCTTTGCAAAATATCGAATCAGAAGAAGAGGCCTTGCAGATTACTTTGTTAAATAGCTTGAGTAAAGCCTTTGCCGAAGAGCAGGAAATGGATAGTGTATTGCATTACCATCAATTGCTGCTACAAATTTTTCAAAAAAATAAAAACCACGAAAAGGAATTAGAACGCCTCCAGGAAATAGCCAAAGTTCAAGAACGACAATTGTACTTTTCTAAAGCCATTATTACCTATCAGTCGATCATCGAATTGGCACAAACTAAAAATGACATCTCCGAAATGGTAGTGGCTCAAAATAATCTTGGCTATCTGTACAACCACTTAAAAGACTTTAGTTCAGCGATTAAAAAATTCCGTTTGGCCGAAGAATTAGATGCGACTTATCCTTCTATGAATAAGCTTACTTTGTATACCAATTTAGCCATTGCCCATCTCAATAACGAACAGGTGCCAGAAGCACTTGAATACCTTTCCTTAGCCAAGAAGGCAGCCAAAAATAATCCTTTGCAAATTGCTCAGGTGGCTCATTTGACAGCCAGGGTTTATTTGCAGGAAAAAGATTTTTACAATGCCCAGCAATACAATAATGAAGCAATCCTGATCGCCCGGCGATTGGCCGATGCAGATGTGCTGAGTCAAACTTATGCAACCGCTGCGAGTATTCATCAAGGTTTATACGAATATGAAGATGCCCTGTCTTTTTATGAACGGCATTTGAATATCCGGGATAGCCTTTTGCTAGAAGAAAAATTGCGAGAACAATCTTTATTGCAAATGCAATTCCTGTTAGAAAAAACAGAAAAGGAAATGCGCTTGCTTTTGGTCAATGAATCGATGAGTGAATTGACCATTCAACAGTTGGAATTGGAACGGAATAACCTTCAATTGGCTTCTGATAAATACGAATTGGAAGCGGCACAACAAGAAGCAAGTTTGTCTATTCTACAAAAAGAAAAAGCCATTCGCGAAGCAGCATTTCAAAATAAAGAACTCGCCGCCCTCCAGGCACAGCAACAACTTCGACTGACGCAGCAACAATTAGAAGCAGAACAAAAGGATAGAAATATCGCAGATTTAAAGCAACGCGAGTCGCTCCAGGAATTGCAATTGCAACAGCAAGCCGCAGTGGAAAAAGAACGCCTCCAGGAAATCGAATTGCTCAATCAACAACAGGCGATTAGTGATTTGGAATTGACGCAACAAGCTACTTTTCGCAAAGCGGCTTATATCACGGGGCTGTTGATGTCTTTGCTTTTGCTTTTGGTCATTGCGAGTTATTTGTTTTCTCGTCGGACCAATCGACGCCTGGCTGCTCAAAAAGCAGAGATCGAAAAAAGCCGCATCGAAACAGAAATGGAGAAAGCAAAATCGGATGCCCTCTTGCTCAATATTCTACCTTCCGAAACAGCAAAAGAACTCAAAGAAACAGGTTTGGCTACGCCCCGGCAATACGATCAGGTTTCTGTCTTATTCACAGACTTCGTCAACTTTACCAATTTTGCAGAAAACATTTCTGCCGAAGATTTGATTGAAGAACTCAATGCCTGTTTTATCGCTTTTGATGAAATCATTGAAGCTCATGGTTTGGAAAAAATAAAAACGATTGGAGATGCTTATATGTGTGCCGGAGGTATTCCGGTTGCGAATGAATCGAATGCCTTGGATGCGGTTAGAGCAGGTTTGGCGATGCAAAAATTTATACAATTGCGTGGTGAAAAACAGGCCGCTGCGAATTTGCCTTTTTGTAAAATGCGACTCGGAATTCATACGGGGCCAGTGATTGCCGGAGTGGTGGGGAAGAAAAAATTTGCTTATGATATTTGGGGCGATACGGTCAATCTTGCCAGTCGAATGGAAAGCTCGGGAGAGACTGGACAAGTCAATATCTCAGAAGCGACCTATGACTTGGTTAAAGAAAAATATACCTGCGAATTCCGAGGAGAATTGGCTGCTAAAAATAAAGGCAAAGTAGGGATGTATTTCGTTCGGCCATAAAGGACTGGTTTAAGTGAGAAAGGGAAGAAGGGGCTGTCCCGCAGATTTCGCAGATCGCGCAGACTGTTTACGGTCAAATGTCATTTTCTGTGGGACGTAAAATACCACCAATAAATTTATAAATCATCTAATTTCTTACTCCTCAAGCTTTCCGAACAAAGCAGCAGACTCCTGTTGAATAAAATCCTCCTGCAACACTATCTCCATGTTTTTTAGTAAAAAATCAGCATTCGAAAAATTAAAACACATCGGCGGCTTGACCTTTAAAACATTGTGAAAAGGCCCATCCGTGCTCATCAAAATTCCACGATCCCGCATGCGATTGGCCAGGTAGCTAGTCGCTGCCGCAGCAGGCTCCAAGGTCTCCAAATTTTTCACCAATTCTATTCCCAAAAACAAACCGTGTCCTCGAATATCACCGATGATTGGAAAGCGTTTTTGCAATTGACTCAAACCCTTCTTTAGATACTTTTCAATCGCCAAAGCATTCGCTTGCAAACCCTCATCTTGTACGATTTCTAAAACCGTTTGACCAATAGCACAAGAAACGGGATTGCCACCAAAGGTGTTAAAATATTCCATCCCATTGGCAAAATCTTCGGCTATCTTTTGGGTCGTAACGACCGCCGCCAAAGGATGTCCATTGCCAATCGGCTTGCCCAGGGTGACAATGTCAGGAACGACTTCCTGCAATTCAAAAGCCCAAAATTTTTCTCCAACTCTCCCAAAACCAACCTGTACTTCATCCGCAATACAAACACCTCCCGCTGCGCGAACATGGCGATAAGCTTCTTTTAAAAAATCTTTAGGCAATACTATTTGTCCTCCACAACTAATGATACTTTCACAGAGGAATCCGGAAATATTTCTACCGCTACTTTGTATTTTTTTAATGGCCGATTCAACTGTTGCGGCGTATTTTTTACCTGCGGTTTTAGGATCTCGATAGCGTCCGCGATAAACATCAGGAAGCGGAACAATATGGGTGTGTGGCGGTGCCCCCGCACCTCCTTTGCCATCGAATTTATAACTGCTTACATCAATGCAGGCCGCCGTGTTGCCGTGGTAACCCACTTCGATAGCGACCATGTCTTTTTGTCCGGTAGTGGCGGCAGCCATTCGCATGGCGAGCTCATTGGCTTCACTACCAGAGTTGACAAAATGTACCACTGATAATTCTGGTGGAAAGGTCGCTACTAAACTTTCTGCAAATTGAATAATGTTTTCGTGGAGATAGCGCGTGTTGGTATTTAACAAACCAATTTGTTCTTGCGCAGCTTGTACCACTCTGGGATGTTGATGACCGACATGGGGAACATTATTGGCGGTATCCAAAAAGCGCCGCCCCGTTTGGTCATACAAATATTGCTGGAAAGCCCTTAGGATATGCAAAGGTTTTTGGTAAGAAATACTCAGGCTTTTTCCAAGGTGATTTTTTCGACTTTGCAGGATATCTTGAGCACTTTTGCTTTTTTTATTTTTAGGAAAAGAAGGAAAGAAAGAACTGGGGTCTGGGCAAATACTTTTCCAAACTTCCATTTCTTCCGGGAAAGCTACGCCAGGAAAATCTCCTCGTTTTTCCAATGGGTCCAGAAGGATTTGGAAATGTAAATGAGGTGGCCAATTGCCATTGATCGGAGCGAGACCTATCGCCGCAATCTTTTGTCCTTTGCGAATAGACATTCCTTCCTCAAGTCCCTCTAAAGAATCCAAACTCAAATGACCATAGAGCGTAAAGAAAGTAAGCTCTTCAGCAACCCGATGCTCTAAAATGATCGTAGGCCCATAATCACAATCCAGATCATTATTTTGAAAACTATGAACCTTGCCATCGAGTGGTGCAAAGATTTCTGTACCCGCAGGAGCCCAGGCATCCATGCCCAAGTGAAGGGTTCGCCATTGAGCACCGCTATTGCCTTCGACCAGATAAGCGTCTGTGGTATAGATCGGCCGATGTTCCAGATAACCACCGAGTGCGATGTCTATTTGCTGATCTTCTAAAAATCGCGTGACCGTTTTTTGAAAATTTTTGATGGTGTTGAAATTAGCATTATTGCCTAAGTCAGGACTACCAACGCTAAGGTCAATGGTTCCGATTTTTTTTTGATTAAAATCTAGAAGATCTGTAAGTGTTTTTTGATTTTGGCTGATCCAGGTTTGAAAGATTGTTTGTTTTGGACAAGGGATTAATTCGCAGCTTTGACGAAAAGTATAATGGGCAAAAGCTGGTGAAATTTGATGCATTTTTTTGAGTAAATCCCAAGCTGGTTTTTCACTGATGAGGAGGTAGGTGTTCTTGGGTTCTTCGTGTTTTTTTAAGGCGGCATTGCTGACGCTTAGGAGTAGTCGGGCAGCGATTAGTGGAAATAAAACGGCCAACTCTTTTTCCTGTACTGGAAAAATGGAATGGTAAGCTTTTAGCACTTGAGCGAATCCCAATAAAGGATCGGGCAGAAACATCCCTGCATAAGCACAGGCGATGGCCAATTCGTTGATGGTCTCCGTGTATAGCGCATCTCCAAAGTCAATCACTCCGGTAATCTGTGGATGTAGCAGGTCTTGATTGCATAATAAATTGTGTTCGTGGGCATCATTGTAATTGACGCTTTTGCGAAGAGCAGGCAAATGGGGGAGTGCTTGTTTATCAAACAGATTCCAAAAATAATCTGCGACGTTTTGTTCCGCTGGATCTTGAATATAGGAACGGTATTTTTTGCTAGCGCCCACTTCCGAAGGATTCCATTTGTAAAAACGATGCGCCGTCGGGTGATCAAAGTCCGCGAGGTATTTAGAAAATAAGGCGGCTGTTTTCCCCCAATTGTCTAAAACCTGTGGAGAACGTGGATTGACTTCAGAAAGCATTCTGCCGGGCACCCATTTTTGCAAACGTATAAATTGTTGCTGATCTAATTGGATAAAATCTTCGCCCGTCAGGGTTGGAATGACTTGGGGAATTTCTAAGGGGATTTCTGTTTTAGAAAGGTGTTGTAAAATTTTCAACTGGAAGTCTATTTCTGCTATCGGAGTTTCTGGTCGACTAATTTTTAGGGTGTATTCTTGCTCCTCTTTACTTTTTAGGTAAAAATTGAAATCTACCTCTCCAGGAAGTTTCTTCATGGTTCCACTTAGGCCATAGTATTGGGAAGCGTATTGAGCGGCTTCTGCAATGGAGATTTGAGACAGAGGATATTTCATGCTATGGAAAATTGAGGGTTAAGCGAGGATAATGCACAATTTTTAGGAAGTCTAATATCGCAGGGCAACTTAAGTAATTTTGGAGAGGAGCAGTTGGTCTTTGGAGCAATTTTTTAGCTGATTTTGAATTGTTTTGATCTTTTGTGCTTTTGGAGCTACTTGGATTGGGACAAGAGGAGCATTTGACCTGCTTTTAAACAATTTACTTGCATGGAATTTACCATACGAAGCCATTTTCGTAAAATAATTCTCTCTAAAAGTAGAGAGCTGTCGTGATATCGATCAAAAAAAGAAAAAAAACTAAGAGATTAAGCTGTTGATAACCAGTGATTTAAATGTTTTTTCCAAGCATTAGGAAAAAAATGAAATTAAATAAATCTCTTAACCGTATTTGGCAGGATTATCGCATGTATATATTTAAATGCCATACAAATAAAAAAAATGCCGAAAATTTCCTTTTCCAGTGATTTAGAGGTATTAGTCTCGATATTTGCTTCTAATATTCCACATCTCGCGGTCTATGACCCCGGAGAGCGATTGCATTGGAATAGTCCCAAATCCTTTGTTTATACTAAAGACATCACCGAGCTAACCGAACATTTCGCGATGAACAGGGAGCAGGATTTCTTTGTATTCAACCTATCGAAAGAGGATTTGGATGGGCTTTATCAGCTTAGAAATGTACATGCATTGGCTCAAATGGAGGTGGATTCGCCCCAGGCGGGCTATCAGCGTTTTTTATACATCAATAATCCCAACGGCACCATTCGCTGGGTTTTTCCCGATTCCATTCAGCACCCTTCTTTTCTAAATCTCTATAATAGTTCTGGCTGGCGTTCCCAGTTGTATCGCATGGGGCTTCGGTTTTTATTTCAAATCGGCAGAAAGGAAAGTGTCTGTTCAGGAAGTTTTGCTTTGCGAAGCAAATCAAGTCTCCAGACCGATCAATTGCTCAGAAATCTGGCACACGATCATTATTCCCTATTCACAGGTACGACCAGTGCTTCCAGAAAAGCTATTTTAGAAGTCAATCAATATGGAAATTCTGCTTGGTTTTTGAAAATTCCAATTGGGAAAGAAGCGTATAAAAGCTTGGAAAATGAAAAATCAGTTTTGCAAGCAATGAAAGCTTATGAGCTCAACTACAGTTGTCTTCCAAAAGTCCGATCAGTAGGGAATGGGGTATTATTAGAAAATATCAAGCCGGAGAAATTTTCCAAATCAATAGATTTAGAGTCGCTTCATCTAAAAGCACTATCGGAATGGTATGCCAATAATTCCGTCCAAAAAAATATTCAAGACCTTCCGGTCTATCAGGAAATTAATCAACACCTAGCTATTCTCCAGGATTTCTCTGGAACAATTGAAAAGCCTTTTTCTCAAGCACAAGTTGAGAAGGTCATCCATCACTTGAAGGAACTAAACGAAAATTTTCAATACGAAAAACCAATGGCTCTGGCTTGGGCTCATGGCGATTTTACCCCTTGGAATATGTATCGGGGAGCCAAGCAACTGCACGTCTATGATTGGGAAATGGCCCGAGAAGAAATGCCTTTGCTTTTTGATGCTTTTCATTTTGTATTTCAATCAGGGATACTCATCAAGCGACAAGCTTGGAAAGAGATCGCCCAGGACTTGAATAAACTAAAAACCAGCCCGGAAGTTCAGTATTTGCAAGCCCAATACAATTTCGATTTTGCGGAGCATCTCCAGTTTTATTTACTCTATACCGTATCCTATTATTTGTCGAGGTATTTGTACCAAAAACCCTTGCACGAACAAGCAGGTTGGTTGATTGATAGCTGGGAAACTGCTTTAGTAAAATTTGGTAAAAAAAGAAAAATGCCAACTGCATCAAGTGTCACAAAGGAGCGTGTTTTGATGCTAAAAGATAGCAAAGACTAATAGGTCTCTGTTATCCTTAGAAAAAATATTTGTACGACGACAGCATACATTTTATACATGAGAAATAGATTTAAACAGACACCATTATTACTGCTGGCCTTTGGCCTGCTCTTTTTTTGTTCGTGTAATTCCCCACGGCTTTTTGAAAGTGCTTATCCTTCTCCTACGAGTTATCAGGAATTTTTAGCAAAAACCAAGAAGTCCTCTACGCTTAGAGCAGGAGATAAAATCACCATTAGTATTTATGGACACGATAATTTGAGTATTGGTTCGATCAATACGATTTATACGACCGAAGAGAGTACCGGTAGATGGATTGTTTTGGATGAAGAAGGAGAGGTGAATCTACCTAAAATAGGTCGCGTGAGTTTGAAAAATTACAACCTTAAGGAAGCTGCTTATTTTCTAGAACAAAAATACCGATTTCACCTGCAAGATCCAGTAATCAATGTAAGAGTGCTCAATCATTTTATCACCGTACTTGGAGAAGTCAATACGCCAGGGAAATATCGGATCGACAATGAAAAAGTGAGTATTACCGAGATATTGGGAGAAGCTGGTGGGATGACGAAATATGCAGAATTTAGTGAAGTACAACTTATTCGAGAACACAATGGAATGCCGATATCGGTCATTGTAGACTTTGGTCGCTTTGAAAGTTTGGCGGGACAAAATGCCATTTTGCAACCCGATGACATCGTCTATATTCCACCCAATAAAAAGAAAAAATCAGAAGAGAACTTAAATAAGGCTTTACCGATTTCCGGAATACTTTCTGGAGTAGCTATTTTGGTTTCGGTGTTTTTAAAGTAATCAGCGGAGAAAATGAATTTACAAAAAGAATTTCGTACCCTAATATTGCCTGTATTCCGCGGCTTGCCATTTATCATTTTGATAATGGTTATTGCTTTTTTTATAGCCGATCATTTTTTGGCTTACGCCCGACCAATGTATCAGGCCAGTGCCGCCATTAAATTGGACAATAGAGATTTAGGGCTACAGAATTTTGAGATTTTTGAAAATGGAAAAAGCCCTGCCTTTACTAATAATTTTTTGACTGAAGTTGAGTTGTTTCATTCTACCAATCTGATTCGCAAAGCATTTGATGACCTGGGGTTTAATCTTTCCTTTTTTCGAATAGGTCAGATGAAAACGACAGAGCTTTATAATGAAGTCCCTTTCGAAATCGACTACGAAGTACTCGGGGATATGGCTTATGACCGATCCTTTTATCTGACTTATGAGGGCGATGATAAATTCTTTTTCTCTACGATTGAAGATCGGCCAGGAAAGGAAATAACCTGTGGAAAAAAATACTCCTCGACGAGAGCACAAATCTCTTTTGTGCTAAAGAAAAATGAAACCTTATTGGCCGCCAAGCCTTATGTTTTAAATCCAGGAGATAAATTTTCTTTTCAGATCAATTCTACCGAAAAATTAATGGAAGGAGTAGATAAGAATAATCTGTTTGTCAAACCTATTGACAAAGAAATCTACATCGTCAAAGTTTATTATCAGCACGAGATCGCTGAAAAAGCGGCCTTGTTTGTCAATGCCTTAATCGATGCTTATCTAGCAGAAGACCGAGAAGTAAAAAACAAAAGAGCACAGACGACCCTTGATTTTATTAATGACGAAATTGCTGCGGTCGAAAAGGAATTGTATCGGGCAGAAAAAGCCTTAGCCAGATTTAGAAAGAAACATGGAGTAATTAATACGACCCAGGAAACGGATGCCATGTTGCGGCAGTTCAATGAATATACCAAAGAAAAATTGCACTACGATATCCAAGAAGTCGAACTGAGAAATGTTTTCGATTTTTTATCTAGTGATCGTTCGCTATCTGGATTTTCACCAGATTTTAGAGCCTTAAATGACGAAGTAATGCAAAACACTTACGTCACTATGAAAAATCTGGAATTGGAAAGAATGGGCTTATTGGCCAAGCATTCTTTGCAAAGTTTAGAAGTGAGTACCGTAGATAATAAAATCAATGCTTTAAAGGAATTTACCAAAGAAAGTATAGATAAAAAATTACTCAATATCACAGGGAAGAAAAAGGAAGTCGCAGCGTCGATCAAGGAAATGGAAAAAGAATTCAAACTGATTCCAGACAAAGAGCGGAGGCTGTTGAGTCGAGAACGAGAATTTCAATTGCAGGAACAAACCTATAAATTATTGGTCAAGAAAAGATCCGAATTGGGAGTCGTTCAATCTTCCAATGTATCTTTCCATAAGGTCATCGATTATGCCACTCCGCCTAAGGATACGATATCGCCCAACAAACCACTGATGATCGGTTTGGCGCTTTTGGTAGGCTTAATCATTGGTTTGTTCTTTTCCTATGTCTGGCATTTTTTTAGAGCGCGTTTAAACGCAATAGTAGAGATCAAAGAATTGATGCAAATCCCCATATTAGCCTCCGTTCCCAAGATCAAAAAGAAAGCTTTGCCCACCGAAGCGGTTTTGCCTTTGTTTCGGGAAATGCAAGAACAAGGTTTATTGAGTGGTGGCAAAATCATCACCATCAGTTCTACCATCGACGGAGAAGGAAAGTCGACGATTGCTTCCGCCTTGGCGCAACTCATGTCCGGCTATGGAAAAAAAGTCCTGTTGGTCGATATGGATTTTGATGCGCCCAATCCCGGTTATGCCAAAGAAGCGGCCGATGCTTTAGGGTTTTCAGACTACCTCCAACAAAGGAATATCGGATCTGAAACACTTGGCAATCTACCACTCAATGGTGCCGATTTACTCCGCTTAGGACGCGACCAAAAACCTTCTTCCGTAGCGATTTCTTCTCCATCCACAGAAGTGTTTTTTACCCATTTACGCTCAGAATACGATGTCCTCTTGATCGATACGCCCCCAATGAAAAATAAGGAGTATGCTTCTGCCATCTACCAACATGGTGATGTGAACTTGATGGTCTTTAAAAAGAATAAAACCTTCCTCCGCGAATTGAAAAAAATTGAAAGTGATCTGGCTACTTGCTCGGTTACGAATAATTATGTAGTACTGAATGGTTTTTCCTAAAAGCATTTTTCGAGTACTTAAGGTTACTTCGTTTCTTTAGTTTTACCTAAGAAAGGAAAGAATAAAAGTAGGGTGAATCCTGACGAAAGAAGGAGTGGGAGTGGCAGTCAAAAAACTGTCTGATAGGAGGAAATGTATTTCCGAACCGCTTGCATGAACGAAGAGAACTCCGAAGGAGGGAATGTCCAGTGGACATTCATCGTAGTGAACCGCTAGCGGAAGGGAAGCTGCCTTTTTTTTAGTTCGTTCCTCATGAATCTCCTTCGTCGATTTAACGAGGGTTTTGGTTATTTTTTGCCGAATGCATGAACGAGCGAAAGCTCGTGAACCGCAAAGCGGACGGGTGGCCACATGCTTTAGATCTCCGCCGTTAGGCGGCCTGTGATGAAGAAATCCAATGTTAATTATTTTCTGAGGAAAGAATGTTAAGATCTTAGATCTGATTGTAATTTAAAACTGATAAAGTAGTATTACCCCTTGCTAAAAAGACTTGTTTTGAACTTGTCGATAAATGAACTGCAATGATGCAAAAAATAACTCAACTAGTATTGAAGTTTCGCACAGGAGGCATTGTCCTTTCTGATCAGGCGGTAGTGAGCGGTAGCAACTTTTTACTCGGCGTCCTCTTGACCAGAGAGCTTGGTTTAGAAGGTTTTGGTACCTATAGCCTGCTTTGGATGGGTGTACTCTTTGCATTGAGTTTTAGTCAGGCTTTTATTGTGCAACCCATGTTGAGTCTTGGACCCAAACAAGATCTGGACGAATACCTGCCAAGGGTTTTAAGCATTCAATTGGCTTTTAGTCTGATGGCAGGAATATTGGCAGTGATTACTTTAAATTTAGCAAACTGGTTTAATCTCCTACCCGAAGTTGGCGCTTATTTATTCTGGTTTCCAGTCTTGATCGCCTGTTATCTTTTCTATGATTTTTGCCGAAAATATTTTTTCCTTACCCGACAAGCAGAATGGGCTTTGATTATCGACAGCTTTTATGTCTTGCTGCTTTTTGGTCTCCTGATCTGGAAAGTCTGGACCGCAGAATTGACGATTGCCTGGACGATCAATGCTTTGGTGATTGCTCAAACAGGCGCTATTGCTCTGGCCATTTGGAAACTCCCCCGACCAGCAATTAAGTGGACAGGACTTCGAATAGTAAGTATTCAACATTATCACTTTTCCAAATGGTTGATGGGGACGGCTTTATTACAATGGTTTTCCGGTAATTATTTTTTGTTGGCCGCAGCGGCTCTTTTAGGTTCTGCTGCCCTTGGTGCTTTGCGGATGGTGCAAAACGTCGTTGGTTTATTGCATGTTTTGTTTTTGGCAATGGAAAATATTATTCCAATTCAGGCCGCAAGTACTTACCATGAAGGAGGAATGGATCAATTGAGAAAATACCTCTGGAAGATAAGTCTCCAAACTGGGGCTGTCACTTTTTTGATTTTATTGGGCTTGATGTTGGCCTCTAAAAGCATTTTATTTTTTCTTTATGGAGAGGTAACCGTCGGTTATTCATTTGTATTGATCGGTATGGCGATGGTTTATGTTTTGGTTTTTATCGGACATCCCTTACGCTTTGCTTTACGTACACTGGAAAATACCCGCCCCATCTTTTGGGCTTACCTCTTAAGCGCAGCCTTTACCATATTGGCGGCTTATCCATTGGTTGGACGATTGGGGCTCACCGGCGTACTCATCGGATTATTTCTTACTCAACTCATAACCCAGTGCGTTTACTTTTTTCACCTAAAAAAAGAAGGATTCTTTTATGAAAATTATTCACTTGGTACTCGGAAAAGCTAATCCTGAGCGGATGAACGGCGTCAACAAAGTAGCTCATAAACTAGCCACAGTGCAATGTGACCTGGGTTTTGATGTCTGTCTTTGGGGCATTAGCAATGATCTCATTCACAATTATCCCACTCGCAATTATGAAACTCAATTGTTTCAACAACAAAAATTTTACCTCGGCTTGGATCGGCGTTTGTTGAGCGCTGTAGCAGCCTTACCCAAAGACACTGTATTCCATTTTCACGGAGTCTTTATTCGAGCATTTAGCTTATTGGCGCAGCAACTAAAAAAACGATCCATTCCCTATATCATCACGCCACACGGCGCACTGGCCAAAGCGGCCATGAAACGATCCTGGATCAAAAAGAAAATTTATTTTCAACTTTTCGAAAAATCTTTTTTGCGCAATGCTCTGGCCGTACATGTCTTAGGGAAATCTGGTTTTGATCACCTGGGAGCTATTTTACCCGATTGTCGAAAAGTCATTATTCCTAATGGTCAAGACCTCGACGAATTGCCCAAGATGGATCGGGTCAGCAATACTCATATTCGCTTTGTCTTCTGTGGTCGGCTCGATCAGCAACACAAAGGTTTGGATTTATTGTTGAAAGGTTTTGGGAAATATATAAAAAACGGAGGAGCAGGAAAGCTCGATCTAATTGGCGATGGAGCAGATGCAGTGGTGCTAAAACAAATGGCTATTGACGAGCAAGTGACGGAGTCTGTTTGCTTTCATGGAGCAAAATATGGAATGGAAAAATGGGAATTGATCAATAGAGGAGATGTGTTTATGCATACTTCGCGGATGGAAGGATTTCCAATTGCGGTGGTAGAAGCGGCAGGAATGGGTTTGCCTTGTATCGTTAGCGAAGCGACCAATATTGCTTCTTATATCAGAGAAGCTCAGGCGGGAATTGCTTTGGGAGAAAATACACCCGATCAAATCACCGAAGCCATGAGTCAAGGCGAATTGTTATTCCGAAAAGATCAATTGAAACCATTGGGAATCCATGCCCGACAAATGATCGCCACTCGTTTTAATTGGCAAGAAATCGCCAAAAATCTATTTCAAGTGTACTCTGGAACCCGTAATGCAGCTTTGCTTAGCCCAAGAAAAATAGATCGTTCAATTCCAAAAGAACATGCCAGATAATTGGGCCAACATATCATCCAAGCGAGTAGGGCAGCTATTGCTTTTCGTATTGCTGCTAATCATTGGATTGCGGATCACAAGTTATTTTACCTTGTTTCCTTCTTCCATCGGAATTACCCGTGTGGTGAAAATTCTGCTACGTTTGGTAATGACCGGTGGTTCTATTGTCTTGTTGTACCTCCTCAAATATAGAAAAGAAGGCTATGAAGTCCAATATCAAATGGCTTTGCCTTTGACCTTTTATTGCCTCTATTTATTCCTGGGATTGCTTTCTGTTTTTTGGACAACCAACTTAGGTTTTACCCTTTTGCAGTTGGTAATGACTTTCGAAAGCTTGGTCTTTGTTTTGGTCTTTTATCAAGTGCTTGGTCGCTACGAACAGGTGTACAATGCGGGAGAATCTTTGTTTGGCTGGATGGTCAATCGTTCCGTTTTTGTGATTGGAGTGATCTTTATTTATGGTTTTTTCTTTATCCCCGAGACCTTTTCCCGAGGAACACACGGTGGAGCCGTACAAAGATTAGGGGGATTTATTATCAATCCCAACGAGCTGGGAATGTTGGCGGTAATCGGTGCGCTAACGGTGTTTATTGAGTTCTTAGAGAAAAAGAGTTTAATCTATAATGCCTTGGCAATGATTGTTTGCATCGCCATGTTACTCCTCACTCAATCGCGATCCTCCCTGGGCGCCTTTATGTTGATTGGCGGGATTTTTGTCTTAATGACTAATAATTATTGGGTTAAAGTTGGCTCCATAGTCGGAGCTGTTTTCGCTATTCCCATAATAGTTCAAACCATCATCCTTAAACAAGGGGATGTAGAAGAAGTAATGAGTATGACCGGACGTTTGCCGTTTTGGAAAGACTTGATCACAGATGGATTTACTCAAAGTCCCATATTAGGATTTGGTTTTATGAGTATTAGTCCCAATACTTTTTCCAATAAGTTTGACAGTATTCACGCCTACGCTGCCTCAATGACCCATAATACTTTTGTACAGGTTTTGATTAACCTGGGCTTAGTCGGAGCCCTGATTTGTCTCCTCCAAATGGTACTTACATTTTATGCCATCGGTGTGAGTGAAAATAAGAAATTGAAATTACTGTCTTTGAGTATGCTTATTCCATTGATTATCAATTCCACAACGGAGTTTGGCATATTCGGAGAATCAAATTATGGTATACTCTTTTATCAATTTGTGATCATCTTTTTTACTTTTCAAGTAATGCCGATGAAGCAAAAGATTACGTACCGTTGAAAAAATAAGTCCGATGTATTTAAGTTAAATGAAATACTCAAAAGAAGACTTTATTTTTTAAACAACTTCAATAATACTAAAATCCAAACTCATGAAACATAGAACTCAATTTGTCCAATTTTTCTTTGAGCGAATCAAGCATCAGGACTATGTTTTGCTAAAGCACATTGGTGAAATAGAAGAGTATGCCGACCTCGATATATTACTCGATCCCAAAGAAACCGCACTCTTGGTTCCTGGACTTTGCAAGCAACCGATGGTAGAAAACTATCAATTGCAAAAACAAGGAACGATGTGGCAATTGTTTCTCTATTTTAAAGATGATTCCTTTTTACAAATTGACTTCCTGTTTGGCTTTTTTAGAAAAGAAGTCGAATATCTGAATAAAGAAGAAGTACTCGAAGAATCGGTAGTAGATACCTCCGATTATCGAATCTGTAGCTGTCGACACCTGATCGAACATGTGTTCTTATTTCAATTGCTCAATCATGCTCCTGTACCACAGAAATACCGAGATCTATTTTTCAAATTCAAAGAATTTCAACAAAAAGAAATCGACCTTTATATCCAGCAAAAATATTTAATCCCAGATTTCTCTTTCCTGGCTACGGATCGTTTTGATCCAGCCATGCGGACGCAAGTTTTAAAAATGATTTATCGCCAAAGAGGAAATGAATTTTTGCAACGAAATTGGCGATTGCTAAAACATAATGTAGGACAAGTATCCCGCCTTTGGCCACAGCGTGGCATGACGATTACCTTCAGTGGTGTCGATGGCGCTGGCAAGAGTACCATCATTGCAGACGTTTCCGAAATATTAAAAAATAAATATCGCCGGAAGGTAGTCGTACTCAGACACCGCCCGTCGATTTTACCAATCCTTAGCGCTTATCGCTACGGAAAAAAAGGAGCAGAAGAACGTTCCATGTCCACGCTGCCGCGTCAGGGAAAAAACGGAAGCAAATTCAGTTCTTTTGTCCGTTTCTCCTATTACTATCTGGATTATCTGTTTGGCCAAGTTTATGTTTTTTGTAAATACCAACTTCGCTCTTACATCATTTTATACGACCGTTACTATTTCGATTTTATCGTAGATGGACAACGCTCTAACATTGCGATAGGAACTAAATTGCCTAGGTTTTTATATCGGTTTATTTACAAACCAAAACTCAATTTATTTCTATACGCACATCCAGATCTTATCCTCAGAAGAAAGCAAGAGTTGAACAGTGAAACGATTCTTGAACTGACCGACAAATATCAAAATTTATTTAAAAGCCTTTCCGATAAGGAAGGCTCCGGGAAGCCCATTTACCTCGCCATAGAAAATAATATCAAAGAGGAAACGCTAGAAACTATTTTTTCAAATTATAAAGAACTAGCCGTATGATTAGATGGGTAGAGAAAATTCTTCAACAGAAGAATCCACATTTTAAGTTTGACGAAGCGGTTGATTTTCGATTGCTGCTGGCTTTGCTTTGGCGGTCAGGTTGGAAAAGGGTAAGAGGATTTCGATTGCTGTTTTATGGACAGTGGCCGACTTGTCTTTTTCTGGGAAGAGGCGTTCGTCTTTTTAATGTCCGCAATATCCGTTTTGGAAAATGGGTACAATTGGAGGATCAGGTTTTTTTACAAGCGCTTGGTAAAGAGCCTATTGTGTTTGGAAATAATGTTACCATCGGAGCCTATAGCCGGGTGATTATTTCTACCTCTTTTAATAATATGGGGAAAGGCATTCGCATTGGCAATAATGTTGGCATTGGAGAATTTGCTTACTTGGGTGGCGCAGGTGGTTTGGAAATTGGAGATGATTGTATCATTGGCCAGTATTTGAGTTGCCATCCTGAGAACCATAGTTTTTCGGATGAAGATACGCTGTATCGACTCCAGGGAGTAGATCGAAAAGGCATCCGTATTGGATCTAATTGTTGGATCGGAGCAAAAGTTACGGTGCTCGATGGGGTAGAAATTGGAGACAACTGTGTGGTTGCAGCAGGAGCCGTAGTGACCAAGTCTATGCCTGCGAATTCGCTGATAGGCGGAGTACCTGCCCGAGTAATTCGCTCCCTGAAAAAAGTCTCCAAAGATTTGATTTTAGAGACCGCTGAATAATTTCAATCGCCAAAAAAATGAAGAAAATATTAGTCACGGCCTATGCCGTCAATCCCTATAAAGGTTCGGAAGACGGAACCGGCTGGAATATGATCTGTCAGATTGCCCGTTACCAAAAAGTAATAGCAATTACTAGAGAAAATAACGAAGAAGACATCAAAAGATATTGCGAGGAAAATGACTTTGAGGGAAAGGAAAATTTACAATTCTTATATTTTGACTGGCCTTGGTATTTGCGTTTTTGGAAAAGAAAAAACAAGGGCGCTCTGCTTTATTTTTACCTCTGGCAAATGACGATTGTTCGATTTATAAAAAAACAAAAAATCGACTACGACATCGTCCACAATTTAAATTTCCACAGTGATTGGACACCCACTTTTCTCTGGCGTTTAAAAAAGCCAATGGTTTGGGGCCCCGTGGGACATCATCACAAATACCCTGCGAATTATATCAGCACCTTTTACGGAAAAAAAGCTTTGCTACTCGATCGACTCAAGTGGAACACCAAGCTATTCTTTTGGAACATGGATCCCTTTTTACGGATAGCAAAAAACAAAGCGACCTATATCATTGGCATCAATAGCAGTGTAAAAAAAGTGCTACAAATCCCAGCAGGAAAAATGATTCAGATGCCCGCAGTCGGAGCGCGAATCCCCGCTCTGGCATCGACTCTAAAAAAAGAAAAATTTGAAATTCTTTCCGTAGGCCGGTTTGTGCCACTAAAAGGATTTGATTTAACGATAAAGGCCTTTTCCAAATTCTACCACCAATTACCAAATCGCCAACAAGAAAAAGTCCAATTGACCCTGGTGGGCAAAGGACCTTTCGCCGGAGCACTCAAAGAATTGATTGTCAAGGAAAAACTAGAAGCTGCGGTAGAGGTGATTGATTGGATTGCTCAAAAAGAATTGATGGAGATTTACAAGCGAGCTTCCGTCTTTTGTTTTCCTTCTCATGAAGGAGCGGGGATGGTCGTGCCCGAAGCCTTAGCTTTTGGTTTACCGGTACTTTGCCTGGACAACTATGGTCCGGGAGAATTTATCAATGAAACCTGCGGCCGGAAAGTCTTTTATGGCAAATACGAGGAGACCGTGACAGAATTGGCCTTTCAATTGCAACAGTTATTTGTCGATCCGTCTTTGCTGCAAGAATTGTCGAAAGGTGCGATACAGCATTATCAACAATATTTTACGTGGGAAAAGAAAGGCGAATGTTTTCACCAATTGTATGAATTGATTGGTTCATCTAAAGAAAAAGAAGAGAATGAAAAGGATATTTTGTATTCACCTGTTTAACGATTATAGCGGAAGCCCTTTGGTGTTTTCGACGGTGATCAAAGGTTTGCAGAAAAAGGAATATGAGTGCAGTATTTTTACTTGCTCTGGTCAGGAAGGATTTCTTTCGGGGATGAGTATTCCTTATCATTATTTTTACTATCGCTGGTTGCCCAATCGTTTCTTGCGTTTGGGGATGTTTGTTTATAGCCAGTGGTCTCTCTTTGTTAAGGTAAAAGCCGAAGCCGAAAATGCGGACATCATTTACATCAATACCCTTTTGCCTTTTGGTGCTGCTTTGGCGGGCTGGAAGACCAATACCAGAGTCATTTATCACATTCATGAAGTATCGATCAAACCAGCGATATTAAAACGATTTCTCAAATGGGTCGCTGCGAAAACGGCTAGTGAGGTCATTTTCGTTTCTCAATACCTGGCAGGGGAGGAGGCTTTACCTGGTGTGCCTTTTAAAGTGGTTCCGAATGCGCTTTCGGGAAAATTTGTTGCAGCGGTCAACCGTCCGGTGGAGCAAGAAGAGCGTTCTGCTATTTTTAAAATATTGATGCTGTGCTCCTTGCGTGCTTATAAAGGCGTAGACGTGTTTGTAGCCATTGCAAAGGATTTACCAGAACTAGACTTTGACCTGGTCTTAAATGCTACGGAGGAGGAAATTGAGCGCTATTTTGCGTCCAGCAAGATGCCAGCTAATCTCCAACTTTATCCAAAACAAAAAAATGTACACCCCTTCTATCAAAAAGCAGATTTGGTCCTCAATTTATCCCACCCGGAGCAATGGAAGGAAACTTTTGGGATGACTTTGCTAGAGGCCATGTATTATGGATTGCCTTGTATTGCACCGCCGGTAGGAGGGCCCGCAGAGATTATCAAGGATGGAGAAGAAGGTTTTTTAATTGATCAGCGAGATAAAAACAAAATAATTACTGCTATTCGCCGCTTGAGTGTCGATAAAGAGATGTACGAAGAAATGTCTATAAAAGCCCAAAAGAAGGCACATTCTTTCTCTGAACAACAATTAATATTCGATGTAGATACGGTCTTAAATCCTGAAATTCTGGCCGATTCAAAGAATGAACGCAATTCTGTTTTTTAAAGGGCCTTGGAATTATTTTAGATTTTACTTTGCTGGCACAATAATTGAATTTAACAAGACATAGGAAGACGATCCCTTCAGATTCCTACACGTTTTAACTCAAAGCCCTGTTGTAATCCCCCTTTTACAATATTTCTAAACTCCCTGTATTACCTCCCACGATTAGAATCATTTGGGGCAGCTGAAAGCTTCACTGTCTTTGCTATAAAAGGAGTATCAATAATGAAATTCAGGAAATTAATGACAAGTCTTTGTCCAAAAGAAATCCCCTTTACTACCGTGGGAAATTTGATTTCGACAGCTAATTTGACTTCCCAGCACTCCTCTTTTTCCGTACGCTCCAACGATTTGCTTGATTCGTACTTCGAAAAAAATAAATCCAACAAGACCCTCGAAAAAAGAACACAATAGTTTTTATATAAAAGTCTCTTCCCCGGAGATAGTCTCTAACCCAAATACATAATACAAACAATGCATTCCCCGTGCAGTTGCTCCGCTTTACTCCTCCCCAAGCCAGGCAAAAAAAGAAAAGGAATACACATGAAATCGACAAAGAAAAAATTAGCAGTGATTGGTACGGTAGG
>CALLVY010000488.1 GCA_938015925.1 uncultured Saprospiraceae bacterium | reverse complement strand
ACTATCAAAGCATATTTTTCTACCGACGATGTATTGAGTAGTGATGATGTTTTTGATGGCCTCATTCCTACGGGCAATTTAGGCGCAGGCCAAACGACTTCGATGGTTCCCGGTGCTTCGACCGTTCCGACCAGTTTGACTCCAGGCAATTACTTTTTGATTTTAAAGGTGGACGCGGATGAGACCATCCCTGAAAGCAATGAAAACAATAATACCATTGTAAGTGCGATTACTTTGACTACTGGCGGAAGCAATCCGAATTGCGATGCGTCTTCTGATTTCCCATGGGAAGATTGGATTTCGAGAGTTCAGGTGGGCAATGTGCTAGATCAGGTTTCTAGTAAAACGCCTTATAGTGATTATACCGCTAATCCTTTCCCATTGATAATTGGAGAAAACAATAGTATCGAGTTGACAAGTTCTTTCAGTTATTTTACTTATGATGAATACTGGAGGGTTTGGATTGATTGGAATGGTGATAGTAGTTTTGATGCGAATGAAATTGTTTTTGAAGAGATCTTAACTCGTCCAGCTAATGGAACAGCTAGCAAGTCTATTTCAGGAAGTTTCGCTTTGCCTGCCAGTGCGAATACCGGTATGGCCAAAATGAGAGTAATCATGACCCGAGATGCTTACGCTGCGCCATGTGGTAGTGTTGACTTTGGAGAAGTCGAAGACTATATGGTAAACATCAGCAATACTGCCCCCAATACCAAGAAGACGAACCCAATCGTTTCCATTCCTTCTGAGATAAGTATCTACCCAAATCCAGCTAAGGACCTTGTCACGATCGAACTAAGCAAAAAAACTGGATTGGTCGAGGAAGTATTGATATTTGATCAATTTGGAAAAATGGTTTTCGCGCAAGCAGTGGAGACGAACGACGAAAGCAATACACAATTGGAAATCGAATTGACGGACTTTATCAATGGAACTTATTTCCTACAGTTGAGAGGAGAAAAGATTCAACCGATGGTTAAGCGATTGATTATTCAATCTGATTATTAGGATATATTTATTTTAAGAATTGATCCTCTTAATTAAAGTTCATCCCGAATTTTGGAAGCCCCAGAATTCGGGATTTCTTTTTTCTCTAAAAAAATATCCTTATCAAAAGGTCTCTAAATTTCAGGTAAAAAAATAAAGTTCTAAGAATTAAATATTTTAAAATAAGAGATAAAAAATTCTCTTTGTAAGAAAAAATTATTATTATTGTTCATTAATTCTTTTACGGCTTTATACCTAAGCCACATTTTCAGTCTCATATATTCAGAATAAATTTTAGCACTTGTTTCTTTTCAAACAATGCTGCTAAGCTATTGGACCAGTCTCACAAAAAAGTCCATTTAACTTCCTAACCGGAGAACGATACCGTATTGCTTAATTTTTAAAATATAAAGAACCTAAAATTTTCAACGCAAGAAATCATGAGTTATAAATGGAAGTTGTTTAAAAACCACAGGTGGTCTCTAAAATAGGCAGCCTTCAAAACACCATTCGATTCAGTATAAATCACAGTTCAATGCTGTGACTATAATCCTGTTTCCTCTTTGGTAAAACAAGAACGTTTTACTTATTCCCAACAAGGGACTCAACATTGTATTTACTTATTTTTAATACCTTAAAATTTATATTATGAAAAAGATTAAAATTGAAAAATCCTTAAACCTCGACAAGAAAGTAATTGCTAAACTTAATGACCGTGAAACTAAAAGCCTAAAAGGCGGAGGCGGTTATACCCGTGGTGGTTCACTACACTGTCGCAATACGACTTGCCGTTGTGAGTAATTAGAACCGGAGAGCAAAACCTCTCATTGAAATTGACTCTATGGCTAGTCCAAATGCCAACAATAAAATGGAAGCAAAGACAGCTTATAGAGTCAATTTCTTATTTTACTAGCAAAAAATTATTGAATTATTTATCTACAAAAGATCAATCGTGGAGACCAGCCAAACTACTACTCAGGCCATTTGTTCCAGCATTGCCGCTGCCTTGTCTTCCAAAGAAGACCTGGTCCAGCAAGATCAATTTTTAAGTTCAAAAAACGTTGGTGCTTTACTCTTTCTTTGTCACTACCAAGAAGCCCCTTTGGCAGATAAAGCAGAACAAAAAATAGTACAACTCTGCGAATCCATCATCGAGGAACTATATGCAAAAGCCAATGATTCGGATCTAACTTTTTCTTCTGGTCTCATTGGTTATGGCTGGCTATTGGCCTTTTTGGAAAACGAAGAAAATTTTGAATTTGATGCCGCAGAGCTACACCAGCAAATCCAAAGCATCGCGCTCGACTTTGCTTTAACAGAGATTTCAGAGTGGGGTAATTTAGATTTTTTCCACGGCGGTCTAGGTTCTGCTTTTTATCTTTTGGAACGACACCAAAAAGAAGATCAATCTATAGCCCTTCGCCAAATCCTTGTGGCCCTTGAAGCAAAATCGATCAAAGTAAAACAAGGTATTTATTGGCCTGACTGGAATGCAGCCTCCGAGCAAAAAAAAGAAAATTGCAATTTAGGAGTAGCTCATGGTTTACCCAGTGTTTTGTATTTCCTTTCTCGTCTTGTAAAAAATGATATCGAAAAAATCCGTGCTCAAAAATTATTAAAAGAAAGCATAGGGTTTTTACTCCAATGCAAAAACACTCCCGATAGCAAAAGTATTTTTCCTAGTATTTTTTCCTTTACAGAACCCAAGGGGTCTAGCCGCATCGGTTGGTGTTACGGAGATCTAGGAATTGCACTAGTACTTTATACCGTAGCCGAAGCATTACAAGAGGAAAATCTAAAACAAGAGGCCATTGACCTTTGCCTCCATTGTACCCAAAGAATTTCTTTTGAAGAAACCAAAATCTTAGACGCTGGATTATGCCATGGGACAATCGGCGCATCTCACCTCTACCATAGGATGTTTCTAAATACAGGAAGGGTTGAGTTTCAAAACGCCGCCAATTTATGGAAAGAAAAAACAGTGGAATTATCCAACAAAACAGATGGCTTGGCAGGCTTTCAACTCTGGAACCCAGGTACCGGTTGGGAAAATAGTTTTGGTTTTTTAGAAGGGATCGCAGGTATTGGACTAGCCTTATTGGCACAGGAATCAGGACGAGATCCAAAATGGGATCGGATGCTTTTGATCAGTTAAACACAGGAATAATTCTAAGATTTCTGGCAGCCCATAATAACGACTATCTACACATGAAACAGTATCAATTCCATCCAAAAATAATCTTACGTACGCCTTTACTAGCTCGTCGATCTTCTTTTTCTGAAGAAGCATTGCATCCCTTTTTCACATCCCCCATTGTACAAGAAGCCATCTATTTAAGTTCGCCTAACCTTCATGCTAAACTGCTCGAATGGTCCAACAACAATTTAAAAGATCCACAAGAGATCGATCAATTATTGAAGGCACTGACCAAGTATTTATTGAGAATGAGTAATCGCTGTACGCCTTTTGGATTATTTGCAGGCTGTTCTGTTTTGGGCTGGGGCGATCAATCTTCTATTTGTTTGGCAGAGCAAGAAAAATTAATTCGCAAGACTCGACTCGACATGCAATTTATTGGCGAATGGATTCAAAATTTAGAGAAGGAGGAAAGCCTAAAAGATCAATTGATTTATTTCCCCAACCAAACTATTTATGCCTTTCAAGGTAAATATCGATACATAGAATTCCTTTTGGAAAATGGTCGAAAATTTCATCAGATTTCTGCGATAGGAAAAAATGAATATGTTGAAAAACTACTTGCTGCTGCCCAAAAGGGAGCTCATTTTAAAACACTCCTCGACTTACTCTGCCAAGAAGAAGTAGATCCAGAAGACGCCAAAAATTTTCTTTATCAAATGATCGATGCTCAACTTTTACTGAGCGAATTACAAGCAAATGTAACGGGTAGCGCTCCAAGTACTAGAATCTCAAATATCCTTCAGCAAAAATCTGGTCCAGCAGCGAAACTACATTTATCCACATTCCAAAAAATAAAAGAGGGCTTGAAAGAAATCGATCTTCGCGTCCTAAATACCAGACAAGATTATGAAAACCTTCAAAGAGACATCGCACCAAGTCAGGTCAAATTCCAAGAAGGCAAACTTTTCCAAACGGATTATTATCGACCACTGAAAGAAGGACAATTATCAGAACGGATAAAAAAAGATTTACTCAAAAGCTGCGAGATTCTTTATGCCCTAAGCCCTCCGCACAATCAATTAGATTTAAAAAAATTCAAAGAAGCTTTTTTAGATCGCTACGAAGATCAGGAAGTACCATTGGTTGAGGTATTGGATACGGAAAGTGGTATTGGTTTCCCGGTTCAAACTACAAAAATACATACGCCTTTAGTTGACCATTTAAGTTTTCCTGGAACTCAAGAGGCTTCAAAAATTTTGTTCGACGACTGGCAAAGTTTTTTATTTCGACTAGCCCTAAAAGCCATTCAAAACAATAGCCAAGAAATAGACTTAAAAGATTACCAGCAAGAAATCGAAAAATTAAAACAGGCAAAAAAGAAACCCTTATGTCCTAGTTTAGGCCTATTTTTTAGTGTCCTGGGAAAGGAGGAAGAGAAAGAAAAAATATTAATTAAAAGCATTTCTGGGCCAAGCAATACTAAATTGATCGCTCGCTTTGGAAATGACTTTCCGGCTATCCAAACCTTGGTAAAAGAATTGGCTCAACGCGAAAAAGAATGGTTTGAAGGGAAAGGAGAAATTCAAGCAGAAGTCTTACACTTGCCCGAAGCGAGAGTGGGCAATGTTTTATTCCGTCCACAAATGAGGGAGTATGAAATTCCTTATTTAGCCAAATCTACCCTTCCGAGTGAACAGCAAATCGAAATCAATGACCTCATGATCTCTATCCAAAACGGAGTTATTCATCTACGATCCAAACGACTAAACAAAAAGATAAATCCTATTATTTCTTGCGCGCATGCTTATTGGCAACAAGCACTCCCGCTCTATCATTTCCTCGGAGAACTCCAATTAGAAAACCAAATCGCAGACCTCACATTCCAATGGGGAAGCATCGGAAAAAAATTGCCTTTTTTACCTCGAGTAAAATACCAAAACATTTACTTCTCCCCTGCTCAATGGAACCTCGACAAGGAAAACGTAGATACTTGGCCTCCCAAAAAAACCGAAGACCTAAAATCCTGGAGCAAAAAAATCCAACTCCCGCAAAAATTCTACCTCGCTGACGACGATAATAAATTATTAATTGACCTTAGCAATGATCGATCGGTTAAAGTATTTTTAGAAGCCATCAAAAATAGCAATCAAATAAAACTAGAAGAAGAATTAATCGACGATGCCGCCTTTGTAAAAGATCAACAAGACCAAGCTTTTAATAATGAGTTGATTGCCTTTATCAATAAGGCACCAGAAAAGAAAAAGGAAACCAATTTTCTGCCAAGCTTCGCTAGTTTCTCGAATGTCCAGCGCACTTTTACCATTGGTTCAGAGTGGCTTTATTTCAAAGTCTATTGTGGGCCTCAATTGGGCGATCAGGTTTTAACCGACCTGCTTTTTTATTTTTTAAATAATCCTGAACTCAAAGAGCATATCGAAAAATGTTTCTTTATTCGTTATTACGATCCCGATCCTCATCTTCGGATTAGGTTTTTATTAAAAGATCGAAACAAGTTTGGTCAAATCACTCAAACCTTTCAATCCTTTGCCGAAGACTTTCAGGCCAATAATATTATCCGCTGTATCAAGATGGACGAATACAGCAGAGAACTTGAACGCTATGGCGGGCCGTCCATAGAGTCGGTCGAATCCATTTTTTATTATGATACTTTATCTTGTATCGACTTTATCAAAACATTCGATGAAGGTTTACCAGAAGATGTCCGGGCATTATTTGCGATGAAATCGATCAATCAGCTGTTGGAAGATTTACAGTTTACTTTAGAAAATAAAATAAAATTGTTTGACTTTCTTTTCCAGGCTTTTGGACGAGAATTTTCTATTGATGGGACTTTGCGAAAAGAGATCAATAAAAAATACAAAACACTTCATTTGCCTATTTTTGATTTCTTTGCCAATAAAACAGAAAGCGATCCAGCCTTAGCAGCAATCAATAAAATCCTGGCAGAACGATCTATGCACCAACAAAAAGCCATCGAGCAGCTACTCCATTTATCCAAACATAAGCAATTAGAAACCTCCTTAATGGATCTGACGGGCAGCTTGATTCACATGCTTTGCAACCGATTATTTATTGACAAACAGCGGCAACATGAATTGCTCATTTATGCCTTGCTTTTAAAGTATTACAAAGAGATTTTTTATAGAAAAAAATAATCTCCTAAAGGAAGCGCTGCTTTTGGGAATCAATTGCAAAGAAATCCTTACTTTGCAAACAACAATCTGGATTCTTCAAAACAAACCCCACGTATTTCCGATGAAAAAATACCTATTTCTTCTGCTTTGTGCTTATCTCCTTCCCACTTTATTGAATGCTCAGGACAATATGGCCAGCCAATATGCTAATGTTTTTCTGGAGAAGAAAATTGGCTGTATTGATGGAAATGGAAAAATAATTATTCCTATTGAATACGATTTAATTTATCCTTATACAGAAGGACTGGCGGTGGTAAACCAAGGAGGAGATTATGATGAAAACTATTATTTTGTAGGTGGACTATATGGCTATTACGATCAAAATGGAAAACTGGCTATTCCTTTAAGCTATGAAGATGCCAGTAATTTTTCAGAAGGGCTAGCTCGAGTAAAAAAGAAGGGCAAATTTGGTTTTATCAATAAACAAAATCAGATTATTATTCCATGTCAATATGAAGAAGTCCAATCTTTTTCAGATGGATTGGCTATTGTAAAAATCAAAGAAAAATACGGAGCGATTGATAAAACAGGGAAATTGGTCATCCCGGCCGTTTATGATGAAATCAATGATTTTAATGAAGGCTTTGCCGCCATTTATCATTTTCAAGAAATGCTAGTCGATGAAGAATATGGTTCTTCTTATCGAAAAGGAAAGTATGGGCTGATTAATAAATCCAATGCATTGATTGTAGATACAATTTATGACTTTGTTGGCTATTTTGAAGAGGGTAAGGCCACCGTTAGAAACGAGGGAAAAATGGGTATCCTTAATGGTCAGGGAAAACTAATCGTTCCTATTGAGTTTGAAGAAATTTCTACTTTCTCGGAAGGCTTGGCCATTGTAGGAAAATACATGGATGAAAATGAATTAGAATATCGATATGGCTTTATCAATGAAAAAGGAGAACTGCTTATTGACTTTAAGTTTACTTATGCTTATGAATTTAACCAGGGCATCGCGATGGTAGAAAGAGATCACTCTGGCGTTTCCTACAACCTCATTGATAAAACCGGAAAATACCTGCTGGATAAAAACTATTATGACATTAGTGAGCTCGGCGAAGACTCCATTTACATCCTGCAAAACGATGACTATCTCGGAGGTGCTTATAAGATAGGTACAGGTAATTTAACTCCAACAGGATACGAAGACCTCAACTATCTGGGCAATGGATTCTTCTATGTCGAAGAAACGGAGAACGGAGATGGAGCCATTATTTCAAAGAACCAAATCGCCAAGGTAGCCAGTTATTTTACCAATATTGAGGCGGGCATCGACGATCACTTTGTCGCAGAAGTCATCACCGATACTAGTACTGAAGCGGAAACCTATTTGATCACCAAAATGGGCATCATCAATTCCAAAGGCCAATGGATCGTAGCACCCAAATATGATTCGATTAGTAGTTTTGCTCCTTTTAAATAAATACGGAATTTCCAATATCGAATAATTATTTTTGACGAAAAATCGCGCATTTATGGAGAAATATTCCTTGCTTAATGAAGTACTTCAACTAAAGCAAAGCATTGCCCCCCCCCAATCCATATTCGATATTAGAAATTCAGAATTAGGGCTGTTCAGAAAAAGAAAAAGCGGAGATTTAATGCTGGATAGGAATATTGAATAAGAAATTTTTAATTTTGAATAATGATTTTTTTGACGAAAAATCGCGCTTTTATAGGGCCATCAAAGAAGGGATTAAACTAAAGCATAGCATTGACCGCCCCAATCGATATTCGATATGGAATATTTCCTTTTTCATTTTTTTTCTGCCCCCCTAATTCAATATTTCCCCTTCCCAAGCCCCTAAGCTCCATCCCCCCATCCCTGCAATTCCCCTACGCTAAACCCTCCTCCGTCCAAAAAAAATCATTCCTCAGTTTTTAATTTCTATTTTCCATTAATCTAATTCTCCTCCAAATTCACCCGGAGTAAAAACAGAGTATCATGTGGAAAAATTATCTAAAAATCGCGCTGCGAAATAGCTGGAAAAGAAAAACCTTTTCTCTGATTAACATCCTTGGACTCGCCTTGGGAATGACCTGTTGTTTTTTGATCCTGCAATATGTCTGGCACGAACAAACCTATGATGATTTCCATACCAACAAAGAGCGACTATACCGAATAGACTATCAGTTTGGCGATCGTTTTTTATCCCGCTGTCCACCAACCCTCGGCCCAGCCCTGGGAAAAAACATTCCAGAAATAGAAGCCATCACTCGCCTCTATCCAAGAGACATTAGTATTGGCCTTCCTGAAAAGAATAATGCTTTCGAATCTACGGCTACCTTCTTTGCCGATTCTTCGACCACTCAAGTTTTTGATTTTGATTTTATTGCAGGCGAAGAAAAAACCGCCTTGCATCGCCCCTACTCCGTTGTCCTCACACAGACAATGGCACAACGCCTTTTTGGAAAAACAGAAGTCCTGGGAGAAAACGTAAAAATCGGCGGAGACCAAAACTATAAGATCACCGGCGTCATCAAAGATTGGCCTTCCAATAGTCATCTAAATTTTGAAATCCTGATCCATTTCTACAACATGATAGATCTGGAACCCGTGCATGCCCAAGAAGCCCTCACCAACATTCTGGCCGGCAATAAAACCGCGACCCATTCTTTCACCTATGCCCTCCTGCAAAAAAACACCCAAGCAGAAAAAGTAAACCAAAAGATTGCGGCCTTCCACGAGATCTTTGGCCAGGAAGAATTAAAAAAAGACCAAGCCTTCACCCTTGGCCCCATTGCCGACATTCACTTGCACTCGCCTGCCGATACGGGAAATAGCGCTACCCTTCTCCATCTTTTTGTAGCCATTGGATTTATCATTCTTCTGATCGCCTGCATCAATTTCATCAACCTGACCACTGCCAGTTCTATCAGTCGCGCCAAAGAAGTAGGTGTGAGAAAAGTATTGGGTGCCAAACGAAGTTTTTTGATTGGCCAATTTCTAGGAGAATCCCTATTGCTTTGTTTTGTCGCCTACCTAATCGCTTTGGCTTTGGCCAATCTAGCCATGCCCTATCTCAATACACTCACTGATTTGGAACTAATTTTTGCCCCTTGGCAAGATCCAAAATTACTGGCCATTTATACCGGTATTTTCCTAATCACTGGTGTTTTGGCTGGTGCCTATCCTGCTTTTTTTGTGAGCAAATTTCAAGCAGCAACTGCCATTAAAGGCGCTTTGCGAAATACGCAAAATCCCGGCGGCGTCAATGTGCGCAAGCTTCTGGTAACGTTACAATTCCTCGTGGCCATTTCGTTTATTAGCGGAGCGGCCATTGTTTATCTTCAGGTAAATTTTTTACGCAATCAGCCGATTGGTTTTGCCAGAGATTTATTTCTCTCTGTGCCCATCGACAACCGTTCGAATATCAATGCCGTCTTTCGTTCGGGAGATGCGGGCTTGCGCCAAAAAATGAATACGCTGGATGATTTACTCACCAAAAACCCCAATGTAATTGCAGTGACCCAATGTTCTAGTCAACCTGGTTTTGGAGCGGTGGGTCGCAAAGCGAGTACGGCGAAAATTAAAATGGAAGATAATTTCTTTCCCAGAGTCATTTCCGTGGATTATGATTATAGGGAGACTTTGGGACTAGAGACGCTTGCGGGGAGAGATTTTGATGGGTCTTATGGTACCGATCATTTGGGCAATTTCCTCATCAATGAGACTGCCGCAAAAGCGATGCAATTTAAAGATCCAGAAGAGGCCATTGGAGAAAAACTAACCCTCGAATATACGGACGGGCAAATTATCGGCGTCGTAAAAGATTTTCACTTTTCTAGTCTTCGCCAAGAAATAGAACCTTTGATATTAGAGGTTCGTCCTGGTGCTTTTCAATATTATGGGATTCGGATTAGCAATAATGACATCCCTGAAACCATTGCCTTTTTGGAAAGTCATTGGAGTGATTTTTTTCCGGGAAAGGTATTTGAATATTTCTTTTTGGACGAAACCATCAGCGAAGCGTATCAGCAAGAAGGGCAACTTACCAAACTGATTGGCTACTTTGCCTTTATCGCTATTTTTATTTCTTGCTTTGGCTTATTTGGATTGTCGGTTTTGGTGACTCAACAGCGCTATAAAGAAATTGGCATCCGTAAAATCCTGGGCGCTTCTATTTCACAAATCCTAAATTTGCTTTCCATTGATTTCCTCAAACTAATCGCTGTGGCGATGATCTTAGCCATTCCATTGACCTGGTATTTTCTCAATGCCTGGATGAGTGAGTTTGCTTATCGCATTGACTTTCCGTGGTGGGTGCCGCTCCTTACAGGGCTTGGCGTTTTGACTTTGGCTTTTTTGACGATTACTTCTCAGACGGTTAAAGTGGCTTCGGCGAATCCTGCGGATGCTTTGCGGCAGGAGTAGTTAATGAAATTGAAACTTTGAAGTTGTAAAGAAAGACTTGGATTAAGAAGAGCAGACTTATGGTTAATGGTATCTGAATTTAACTTAGGGGCTATCTTCCCAGATAGGCTCTACATTGAGGACAGCAGCGCGAAGCTGAATCCCAGGTTTACAAAAGCAGAAAAATGAATCAATTAAAGAAGCCCCCTTCTAAAAATTTAGAGAAGGCTTTCTTTTTTATTCCGACAAATAAGCAGAGGTCTTTCCACTAAGTATCGGCACGCTCTTGCATAAAAAAACCTAGGTCGCAGTTTCCTACGACCTAGGTTGTGAAGCAATTGGTCAAAAAAATAGTTTACCCATTGCTTAAATGAATTTCTTTTAATTAGAATTTCACAATACGCTTAACAACGCTGTCTACTCCATCTCCAATTCTAAGCATATAAGTTCCTTGATCCAAAGCAGAAAGATCTATATTTTTGCTCAATTGATCTCTTCCAAATACATCTGCATGTACTCTTTGTCCCAAGAGGTTAAAGACTTCTATTTGGGTATTCTTGTTAGAAGTTTCTTCTAAACTAAGGGTCACCATATCTTTGAATGGATTTGGTACAATACTTAAATTAGTACGGGAGTTTTCGAAAGCAAGAGGTATCACTTTACTGTAATCAAAACTACCATCCCAATCTACTTGCTTGAGTCGGTAGTAGTTAACTCCTGCCGTAGGGCGATTATCGACAAAATCATAACTGTGCGTAGTAAAAGCATTTCCTTGACCTTCAACAATACCAATTTCTTCAAAATTAAATCCATCGTTACTGCGCTCTACTGCAAAGAAATCGTTATTGATTTCAGCAGAAGTATACCAGTTTAATTTGGCTACTTCTTTTACTTTTTGAGCACGGAAAGCATGTAATTCTACTGGTAATGGCGTTGCAGATTCTACGCGGAAAAAATCCATGGCAACTTCTTCATTACCAGCATCCATATATATTTCTACTCTAATTTCTAGAGACGTACCTGTACCAGCTATTGGAAAAGAAAATTCGGCAAACGAGTTGCTCAATGGCGTTCCTTCCCCACCATCTCCATCACAATTCGGATCCATAAAAAGAGGTTCATTACTAGTATCCATAGGTATATTGCATTCTAAATCAGGATTAAAACAGAGTCCTAAAACTTCTACTCCTCCGTCAATCGAATAATAGACTTCCATATAATCTGCTGCGTCATAAGCATTGCCACCACAAGCATTAGTGTTTCCCGCTGCAAACAAACCTTTGAACGTCATACTTTTAGCACCCAAAATATTAATATTGGGAAATAAAATTTGTTTTACGTCATTACCATCAGGAGAACCTATCCCGGCACCTGTATCATCTAAATCTTCTCCTGCATAAAAAAAACTACCGCTCGCACCACCATAGGTGCCAATTGAGTTAGCAATCAAACCAGTAGAAACATCCGTTAAAAAATAATTTCTATCTGTTACTCTAACACGTCCCCAGTAATCATCATCAGTAGTGGCATCATAAAAGTCATTAGGAGAAGAATATCGACTATCCCCTCCATTAGCAGTATTTCCATTGGTCTCAAAATCCTCCGTCCAGATCGTAATTTGTCCGGTAGAATCATAGATGGAAAAAGAAATCAGAAATAGCGTACTGAGGATAAAAGGTAATTTCCTTTTTAAATTATTTGAGTGGAAAATTGTCTTCATAATTAGGATGTTTATTGATAAATAACAAAAAAATTGTAAATAAAATAGGGAATTTTTAATCATCAGTTACCTGAAAATCAAAAAGGAATAATCCATAAAGGACATGGAAAAAGTTTAAGACAAGAGGCGTTTATTATTTACTCTTTTAATAACACTTAATACTCCAGTCAAATAAGAATTAGACTAATTCATTAGGTGTGTTTCGTGTGTACTACACAAAATAAAAAAAGAAATCTGGACTGACACCAATCGATCAATATATTTTTGCCAGTCCAGATAAGTAATTACAGGTTTAGCTTCTAGAAGGATAGGTTCCGACTAAAGCAATAATGTAATTAATCGCGGTGTAAGGAGCTATATTATTGATTCCTTGACCAGAACCAGTGTTTTGGTTGCCTACTGTAATTTGGGCAATTGGTCCACCAAGGGTTTCTCCAGGAGACCCAGCAGAAGCATAAAAAGAATCATCCTGTGAAGTTAAAAAAGTA
>CALLVY010000487.1 GCA_938015925.1 uncultured Saprospiraceae bacterium | reverse complement strand
GACAGCAAAGTACCATTGGTACTCATCCGATAAGAAACATTCAAATCCTTTTTTTGAGCAAAAGCCGCGATGATGTAAAATATTTTTTCTTTCTCGATTAAAGGTTCTCCGCCAAAGAAGGTGAGGTGCAATTGTTTGGTCTTTAAACGTGCCATTTCCTTTTCTATAAACACAATGGATTCGTCGATGGTATCCTGACTCATCGCCAAGGGTAGTTTTTCACCCGTATAGCAATAGCTACAACGCAAATTACAATGATGGGTCAAATGGAAGGTAGCGGAGAGTGCGTTCATAATTTTATATTTATAACATTTACAAATTTACCAGGAGAATGGACAAAATTTAATCAAAGAGCATCCCAATTAACAAATGACTTTTCAAGGGTCTAAATTGCCCAATTGCCGCCATTTCTCTAAAAAAACCAAGTCAAGTGCTCTAAATTAATGCCTTCCATTCTTTTCTCAAAAAATATTTTTACGCTATACTATTTATTTCCTATTTTGATCTCCACATTGTGGGTAAAAATTATACCTTTATTAGAGTTTATTCTAAATAATTTAGTATGGCTAAAAAATCGCCTTTTACTCCCACTCTGCGTCACGTCCTCACCATAATAGCTAAGGCTATTAGGTTCCGGGCGTTCCTTGATTGGAAGCAAAATTCTTCATTTTTATCTCATAAAACCATTTTAGAATAAACTCTATTTCTTTAAAAAAAAACACCTTAGGCTGACCTCTGCGAGAACACTATCTAACTAAGCCCGCAAAAGAATAAATAATGTCTAAAAATTTTAATTTCTATTTCTACGGGCTTTTGTTTTTGATCGCCATCTACTTCCCCATTTTCCTCCATTTAGATGTTCCGACGCTCTTCCTTTGGGACGAGGCCACCAATGCTTTGCAAGCCTATGAAATGTCCCAAAACGGCAATTACCTCAGACGATTTTTCTTAGGTCATCCCGACACTTGGGAAACCAAACCACCCCTATTGACCTGGCTGCAAGTCATCTGTATGAAGAGTGTGGGTTACAATGAATTGGCGGTTCGGCTACCTTCGGCATTGGCAGGTTTGGGAACGATCTTTTTTATCGTCTCCTTTTTTAAAAAAGAACTGAACTCCATTGCAGGTGGTGTCTTTTCTTCTTTGATCTTACTGACTTCTGCGGGTTATATCCGCGGTCATGTACTTCGGAGTGGAGACCATGATGCTCTATTGATTATGTTTCTTGTTGCGGCAGCTTTATATTTTTACAAATACATTGTCCATCCGAAAAATCAGAATAAACACTTAATCGGGTTTACGCTATTTTTCATCCTGGGAGTCCTGACCAAAAGTATTGCGGGATTGTATTTTGCCCCCGCTTTGTTGATTTTTGTTTTGATTAAACGGAAATTTTTTACGCTTCTTTCTTCTTTAAAGTTTTGGTCTTCTGTTCTTGCTTTTTTTGTAGTCATCGGAAGTTATTATTTAAGCAACGAATACTATTATCCGGGTTATCTGGAATTGGTGTGGAACAATGAACTTTTTCCGCGCTTTTTCAATACGGCGGAGACTTATAATTACACGCCATTGCCCTCTCCTTTTCATTATTTGCAAATCATCATCAATGATGAATTCCGATGGTACTGGGCACTGATTCCGGCAAGTATCACCCTGGTCTTCTTTGCTGGTAAGGAGGCAGAAAAAGAATTTCTAAAATTCCTGATCTTAAACGCTGTGGTTTTTTTATTCATCATTTCCAAAGGGACTTTTAATTCCTGGTACCACTCTCCTGCTTTTCCACTTTTAGCCATGATTGTAGGTCTTGGGCTGGGATTATTTTACCGCTTGATAAAAGAGAAAATACAAGATCAATCTGCATTGCTTCGCCATTCCTTGCCGCTTCTTTTTTCTTTTACTTTCTTTTTCACTCCTTACAAAACGATCATCCAAGAAAAAGCCTACAAACCCAAAACACACAAACATGATCCCAAGTATGGAAACGTTTTAAAACACCTCCATAAGCACCATCCAGACATCAAAGATTTCTTTGTTTACTACCAACCCCGCAATCGCCATTTTTTATTTTATGAAAGTGTGTTTAATGACCAGTTCAACTATAATATAAAAAGTTGTGGCCCAGGCAATTTCAAGCATTGTCCGGAAGAAAAACAAGCTCAAATTGGTGATCTGGTTTTGGTTTGCCAAAACAATTTACAGCAGCAAGTGAATAAGCACCATGAGGTCACAGCTATTTTGCAACATGAAGGGTGTTTGCTGTATAAGATTGATGGGAATAAAGAGGTAAAGGAGAATTAGTAGTTGTGGGAAAAGAATACTCTTTTTAGAAAAAAAAACCTGGCCTCCTAAGAGCTCGGGCTTTTTTGGTTTTCTATTTCAATTTTTCCTATCTAGCGCGGAGCGGCTAAAACCTTAGGGTAAGTCATCCAATAAACTTTGTTTTGTGCTGCTTGATTCCCTTTACTTTTTAACCGCCCATTGACTGCGACGGCTTTTCCTAAGGGATCACTTCCGATGATGGTAAATTCCATTTGACCATATAGATTTTTTTCTTTAAAAGGATATTTTGAAAAATCCTCCATCTCTTTTACGCCTTCTATTGCGGGATAAAAAGTTTTCACCAAAACCTCTTCTTTTTTCATACTGGCAGAAGTGACCTTCTTATTTCCAAAGTCTTCTCTCGCAGTTTGGGGCAACTGAATGACCTGGCTTAACCGAACCGCTAAATCTTTAGTTTCCTTATTTTCAAAGCGATAAAACTGATCCCATCGCCAAAGGAAGTCTTTCTTGGTAAAAGGATAAGGTCGGATTAAATTCTGTGGCTTTTCCGCTGCCAAAAAGACCTCCAATTCTTCTTCAAGAGGAAGCCTAAAAACTGGCACAAAAAAACCATCCTTCCAATTTACAATTCGATCATCTCTAACATCTCCTACATATTGATCTACCAGATAAGCTTCGGTAGCAAAACTATCACTATCTTTTTGATTGGGGTTAAAATGGTACACCCCTAGTTCGATCAAACAATTTTCATTGTACCGATCACTCAACCATTTATTCATTTCTAAAACCTGATTGGTTTCTAATCCTAGCAGCGGATAATTTAGATATTTTGGATTTAGAATATAGGCTTTCAATAGATCTGAGGAAGCAGGAAGTGCTTCAGGATAATCATCGAGAAAATAACTAGGATCCATCGCCCCTTCTGGTAAAATCTGCACCACCTTTTCAGGATAACTATTGCCATAAACATCCAGATACCAGCTTAGAAAGATGATATATTCTCTATTGAGAATTGGTTTTGCTCGAATTGCAAAATCTTCAAAAGTGGTGAATTGCTTTTTTAGTTTGGAAGATTTAATGGATTTCACATTGCAGCTAAACAAACCAACTAACAGCAATAGAAACAGAGGGATTTTATTCATTCTATGACAGTTCTTTAAATACCGAAGACTATAAAAATTAGATTAAGTAAATGACGAAGTTGTTTAAGAATTGCTGCTTGTAGTGAAAAATAGAGATTTGAAGCAAGCTTGATTTTTTTTCTTGAGGGCATAGCCGAGCTACGGCCGATAAAAAAGAAGCCTGCCCCTTACAAGCTAAGGGGAAAAGATTGCTTTAAAGATCATTTTGCAAGCAAGTAAGTAGTTTTTAAACAACTTCGACAAGAATCACCAATAAAAGATTAGCGTTGAAGACATGAATAGACAAAAGTTAATACACCAATTTATCAAAAAAAATTAAAAACCACTCCAATAACAAGAAAAACACACAAGCCCTTCCTCAGACTACACCAACATTCCCAAAAAAAATCCCTATATTTAGTATACTCAAAGCCTGAAAACGATACCCATGAAAAACCACTACACCCCAAGAATAGGATTTCTACTCCTATTCCTAAGCCTTCCTTTCTTTTCTATTGCGCAAAACAACTGCCTCGACATTACCCTTTTTGGAAATGCGGTATGCGACGACAATGGTACTCCCGGCAACCCATCTGATGATACCTGGACCATAGAAGCCATCGTTCACGACCCGACGGGTTCAGGAACAACTTGGGTGGCCAATGACCCCAACGGTTCTTCTGGCATGTACGATGTCCTAACCGTTATAGGGCCTTTTACCACCGACTTAATCTACGTCTATTTTTCGGATGCCGCTAATGAAGAGTGTTTTACCAATACCGTCTTCGCCACTAATCCCTGCGCAGGATCCAATCCTTGTGGAATGAATGTCTCCACCCTCACTTTTGGCTGCAATATGGGACCAACGAATAGTCCTTCGGATAATACTTTTGTATTTGCAAGCAACGTTACCGGAGGTCCCGGAACGACTTCGAGTTGGTATGCAGATGATCCACTCAACAGCACAGGAATATATGGCGGTCAGGTTAACTTTGGCTACTACGACGCAGTTAGCGCCCCGATAATGTTCACTATATATGACAGCAATAATCCAGCTTGTACCTATACCGTTTCCTTCGTTCCTTTTAATTGTCATCCTTTTGTATGTGACTTACTAGATCCAGGTTTTCTGGACTTAACCTGTGTTGATCCGGGCACACCAGGAGACCCAACAGATGATGTCTGGAGCTTCACTTTAAATCCTTTAGGTTTTGCCTTAGCAAATGGCTATGTAGTCTCGGTTTCTAATGGCAGCCTAAATCTAAGTGGCGGAATCTACGGATTTCCTAACGGTTTCACCTGGACGAATACGTCTGGTGCTTCCTCATTTGAACTTACGATTACGGACGATAATGATCCAGCCTGTACCATTACCATACCCATAACATTGCCTCCTGGCGGCTGCGCCTTTGCTTGCGAAATTACCCCACTAGTAAACACCAATAGTATTGCTTGCAATGACAATGGCACACCAACCGACCCCAGTGATGATACCTTTACTTTTAATGCCACCATCACAGGAACAGATGTGGGTGCTTCCTGGCTCGCGAATGATCCAAATTTGACCTCCGGGCTATATGATATTCCACAAACCTTTGGCCCTTATCCCATTGCAAGTGGTCCCTTGTCTTTTACGATTACCGATATAGATGATCCGACTTGCTCTGAAATCGTTTTGGTTAATCCTCCTCCGACTTGTTCCAATCAAATTCCCTGCAACCTTACGGATGCGGGACTGGGTACGATTACTTGCGACGATAACGGTACCCCAACTTTCCCAGACGATGATATTTTAGTGATTGAATTGAATCCCGGAGGTACTGGATTGGGAACGAGCTATGTGGTAACTTCTCCTCTATTGACGACTAGCCCTGGTGGTGGTCTCTACGGCGGAATCACAAGTCAACAATTTCTAAATGCAGGTGCTTTAGCAAGTCCCACGATTCCAATCACCATTACCGATGTGGATGATCCAACTTGTTCGATCACGATAAATGTCCCCAATCAAAGCCCTTGTGTCACTTGCGATATTGACGTAATTCTTAACGCCAATACTTGCAATGACAACGGCACTCCCAATGACCCTTTGGATGATACCTATACCGTCCTTGCTTTTGTTTCCGGAACCGGAACAAGCTGGTCTGCCAACGACCCCAATGCCACCAACGGATTCCACAATATTCCTTTTTCCTTTGGCCCTTATCTCATTATTGATGGCATACAGAATTTTGAGGTGGTAGATGATAGCGATCCGAATTGTTTCTTTTCGGTCAGCCTCACTCCTCCTACTCCCTGTTCCATTCCTGGTCCATGTGTTATTGGAGCCAATGCGGTCATTTTTCCATGCAATGATAATGGTACGCCAAGTGATCCAAGTGATGATACGTTTACTTTTACCATTACGGTAACCGGGCTAGGTAATATGGGGAGCGGCTGGACTGACGGAACGAATTTGGGGAGTTATGGAGTGCCCAGTGTTTATGGTCCGCTTCCGATTTCGGATGGGAATGTAATTTTAAATTTTGCAGATTTGGATGACCCAACTTGTACGGCTTTTATTTCTGTTGCACCTCCGAATACTTGTTCCAATCAATCTCCGTGTAGTATTGCCGCTTCCTCTGATAATATCCTTTGTGATGACAATGGGACACCGAGTGATCCGAGTGATGATACTTTTAGTTTTGATATAAGCCTAACGGGAAGCAATACTGGATCTGGGTGGACGGATGGAACGAGTAATGGAAATTATGGAATCGCAAGTACCTATGGACCGTTTCCGATTTCAGGTGGAGATATAAATTTAAATTTTGCGGACTTGGATGATCCTGCTTGTACGACTTCTATTTCTGTTGCGGCTCCAAATACTTGTTCCAATTCTTGCAACATTGATCTATCAATAGATGACTACACTTGCAATGACAATAACACGCCCAACGATCCTTCCGACGATACCTATACGGTACTAACGGTAGTCTCTGGAACGGGCACTACTTGGTCTGCCAATGATCCCGACAATAGCACTGGCCTGCACAATACTTTTTTCACTTTTGGCCCTTACTTAATTTCTGATGGCCCTATTGTTTTTGATGTTGTGGATGACCTTGATCCCACCTGTACTTTTGCCGTCACGTTTACACCTCCAGGACCTAATACTTGTGTCAATCAAACGCCATGTATCATCACCGATGTAGGTTTAAGCAACGTCATGTGTGATGATAATGGAACGCCAGGCTTTCCTGATGACGATATTATTACTTTCGATCTTACGCCAACAGGAACGGGTATTGCTAGTACTTATTTTCTTTTTGCCACACTAGTAACAGTCAGTCCTTCCAGTGGTGCTTATAATAGCACTACCACCTTCCAAATGACTGGAGTTGGAACTTCTACACAAGCGCTGATCCCGATTATTCTTTCAGACTTTGATGAGCAAACTTGTTTTATCGTCGTTAACATTCCAAATATTACCCCTTGTTCTGACTGTCAAATTGATGCCATTCCTGAAACCTATTTCTGCGATGATGCAGGTACTCCGGTCGACACTTTGGATGACACTTATACCGTAGAGGTACTGGTAACAGGCAACGGAACTTCCTGGAATGCCAATGATCCCAATAACACAACTGGTTTAAACAATACGACCACCACTTTTGGCCCCTATCTTATCAGTGATGGTATCCTTACTTTTGATATATTTGATGATGCCGATACGAGTTGTGTTACTAGCCTTACCCTAACCCCTCCGGCACCATGTTCTACTCCTTCTACTTGTACTATTGCGGCAGCCTTTTATGATATTCTTTGTGCTGATAATGGTTCCCCGAATGATCCAAATGATGATACGTTTACCTTTGCAGTTTTTGTTACTGGCTTTGGGCCAATAGTAGGTGCCTCATGGACGGCTGACGACCCCAATAATACCACCGGACTTTATGGTGTCGAGCAGACCTTCGGACCTTATCCGATTTCTGGTGGCCCAATCAGTTTTAATATAACAGATATTGATGATTCCAATTGCACCCAAACATTGACCGTCCTTCCGCCGCCAGTTTGTTCCAATCCAAGTTCCTGCGTAATAAACAATGTAGATGTCGGAGAATTTTTCTGTAATGACAACGGCACCCCAGGAAATCCTGACGATGATATTGTGACCTTTTTTGCATTCCCTACCGGTATTGATATTGGAACGCAATATAGCATAAGTACTCCGGGATATACCATTAGCCCAGCAACGGGGACCTATGGATCTTTTACTTTCTTCGATATACTTGATGCTGGAAGTTCTACCGATCCATTTTTTCAAATAACCATAACTGATCTGAATGATCCAGGTTGTTTTATTGTGTTTAGTGTTCCCAATCTTGCACCTTGTTCCAATTGTAGTATCTTGGCCAATACTGGAACCTATACTTGCGACGATAACGGCACCTTTGCCAACCCAAATGACGACACCTATACCGTCAATGTTACCATCGTAGGTACAGGAACTTCCTGGAATGCCAATGACCCGAACAGTAGCATAGGATCTATCAATTCCAGTTTCACTTTTGGCCCATTTCTCATCAGCGACGGTGTCCTTACTTTTCAAATTTTCGATGATAGTGATCCTAGTTGTTTTACCTCTATTACCTTAACCCCTCCGGCACCTTGTTCTACGATTCCCTCGTGCATTATTTTACCAATCGCTTATTGGGATATTTTGTGTGATGATAATGGTACACCAAATGATCCGAATGATGATACCTTTACTTTTACAATCAATACCCTTGGCAATGGAGTAGGAACTTCTTGGACCGCGGATGATCCTAGCAATACTACTGGATCTTATCAAGTCCCACAGACCGTTGGACCTTACCTGATTTCTGATGGACCTGCGAATCTGACGATCACGGATATTGATGACCCAAACTGTACTCAGACTGTGGTGGTTCAAGCACCACCGCCCTGTTCTATACCTGCGCCCTGCTCCATCGTTGCCAACTCTACCTTATTTTGTAATGATAATGGAACACCAAACGATCCCAGCGATGATACTTTTACCTTTGACCTTACCGTAAGTGGTTTCAATACGGGTTCCGGGTGGACCGATGGAACGCTCTTGGGAATTTATGATACCGCAACAACTTACGGTCCTTTCCCAATTTCCGGAGGAGACATCACCATCA
>CALLVY010000486.1 GCA_938015925.1 uncultured Saprospiraceae bacterium | reverse complement strand
CGTCAATATCATCTAAGGTAATGTTGCCATCTAATTCTACAACAATAAAGAACTCTTCTCCTAAATTAACACATTCAGGTACGTAGTAGATGGAAGCATCGATTTCACAACAATCTACCAATTCAAAAAAGAAATCATTGTTAGGTCCTGGTATAAAATCAGAGCCAGATGATACGGTACCATCAGTAAGAAGTATATGCGGAATGACGTCATAGGAATGCCCGTACTCCAATCCTAAATTCACTAAATCGTCATAAGGGATACTAATACTCCAGGTGGAACTATTGAAGGTGGCATTAAGCGTGGTGATCGTTACTCCGTTTTCTAGGATCTCCAAAGTAATCAAGGAGACCGTTCCTCCACATAATTCATAATTTCCTCTAATACCAAAATCAGCATCACAGGGTTCGTTTAATATATCGGTCGTCTCAATTGCTCCACCAGAGAACTGAAGACCAGCCAACCAACTAGCAAGTTGTACAAAATTTTGATTATCTGTAAAACGGACATAATCTGTGGTGCCAATATTTTGCAGCGTCGGTGGAGTAGGAGATTCTACTGAACCGGGAGCAATAAATAATTCAACAGCTTCAGAAAATACAATTTCAAGAGATGGATCTGCATAATCCTCATACCCTGTATCAAAGGGAGTTTCTTCTCCAAACACAAAAATGTGTGCTCCATTTCCATCATTAGCGCCATTGTTTTTTAGGATATTGGCCGCCGCAATAGTATTTAAATCTTCATCGGCATCATGGCCATCATTTCCATCGGTAATGATCAGTACCAAGTCTGGATTAAGGGGGATCGCACGTACTAACCCGGTACTCCAACTATCATTGCCGGCATCAAAGTCTAATGCGAAATTGATCCAAAATTGATGAGGAAACTGTCCTCCAGGACTATAGGTAACCGTTGCGGAAGTAATTCCTGAATTGGCATCCAATCCAGTCTTATCTCCCATTCCTATAAACGTGAGGGTATGCCCCGTTCCAATCATATTATTTACCAAAGCAGAAAGTCCCGCTCTAATATTAGTGACTTCATCTCCCACGATACTCCCTGATCGGTCTACAATCACTGCGATGTTCAAAGGGCAATAATCTACCAAGTCAGGGTTGGTAACTGGTGAGGCAGCGGCACCTTTGTCTTTTTCTTTAGCTTGGGCAATTTCTTCCGGGTGGTCTGCAATAAATTTTTTCTGCCAATGATTTCTGCGAACCAAGTTGACCAGTTCTTTTTGCCCTTCTACTTGTTCGCCTTCTTGTAATAAGTTAAGTCTAAAAACTTCCATGATTTTCGCCTCGTCAGGGATTGGATCCCCAAGGTGTTTGACGATGTAGGTTTCCATTTCTTCCCAAATGTTGTTGACCGTTTGGGCTTGTAAATTTGGAGCCAAGCAACAGGCCCAAAAAAATAGTAATAGTAAAATTCTCATGATGGCTAAATATTTTTGTCTAGTAGCACTTACCCTTTTGGAATAAGTAAAGACGGTTTTAAAAAAAGTAATTCGAAACAAGATTAGTTTTGGAAAGGAAGATTATTTTGATCTTCTCTGTTAGGGGTGTGATTTTTAGAAAGGCGAATTCGATTAAAAATTACGCGGTCTCTGTAGTAGTATTCTTTGAAATTGGAAAAGGTAACCGAGGGAAGTTTAAAATACTTTTAGGTTTATTGATTTATGAAAGATTGGAGTCCGTGGTAATGGTTTTGTAATGGTTTTTTTGAGGGCAGCATAAGGATGGGGGCTAAAATAGAGCCTAAAGAGTTAATGCGTTTTATTAAAAAAAAACGAATGACCGAATGTTTATATTCATTCGATCATTCGATGTGCTGGTTCTTTAACTTAATTTAGGGACACTAATTTAGTACTCCTCACTTGACCATTTCCAAACGGAAAACCAAAAAGTAAATACCTTTCGGCAAAGGTTGATTGAGTTGGTGCTGGAATTTATTTTGACGGGAACCAGGAACAAGAGATTCAATTATTTTTCCAGAAACATCTCTTACTTCAATAGTCGAAACGGGCGTTTTTAGATTCCCAAAATCAAAATTAAAGAATCCAGATTGATCTGTTGGATTGGGTAATACTTTGATTTGATCGGAGAAAAAATTTTCTTCTGGAACGCTACCATTCCGATCGGTAGAGCCGGCAAAGCCTGCTAGGCCAGGAGTAACGATGGGTTCCTTACAGAGATTTCCAATGATAATCCAAACACAATTATTCCATTCGATTTTCAAGATGTTTTAGGATGTAAGTCTCCATTTCTTCCCAAATATTATTGACGGTTTGGGCTCCTAAATTTGGACTAAGGCAAGAGCCCAAAAATAGAGTAAAAGTAAAGTTCTCATATTGGCTAAATATTTTTGTCTAGTAGTCTCTACCTATTTGGAATAAGCCTAGACGGTTAAAAAAAGGAATTCAAACAAAAGCAGTTTTGGGAAAGGAAGCGTATCCGATTTTGCCAGATAGAGTGGTGGTTTATACGAAAGTAGATTCGTATAAAAATTAAGTGGTCTCTATAGTGGTATTCTTTGAAATGGGAAAAGGTAATTAGGAGCGTTTTGGATAGGAGAGAATATACTGCCTTAGTTAAAGAGAGAAATTAGGAATAAGCATTCCCCAAAAAAACAAATGACCGAATGTTTATTTGTCCTAAATGCAGATGATTTAGTGGTTGTTAATAATTTATAGGAATGTTTTGACTAAAAAAATCCTAATCCCAGCCCCGTCAATAAATAATCATCGGGCAGAATGACTTTGTGGTCGCTGACTTGAAGCCCTCCTCCTGTTTCCGATCTATGGTAGCGATCTGCATAATTTAATTTACAATTAGGGACACATAGTTCACAATTGGAGCCCGTAAAACCATCTGGACAAATGCATTCGCAATCGATGGAGACGATGCCTGCGTTTTCGCAGGTGAGGTCGCAGCCGGAGGCGGTGCTGTCGGTGTCGTCGGGGGCGCAGGCTTGGAATAGGGGGAGGGTGGCGAGGAGGGCGAAAAGGAAAATTTTAGGGGAGTTGCATGGGTATTATATTTTTGGCAAGTTATAGTTTTTGGGAGAAAGATGCTAGGGGAGGAACATTGGAAAAAAAATATTTGGTTGAAACGTCCTGAGCATTTATAAATTAAAAAAAGAGTAACAAGTAAGTTCAACTTTACGTTGTTACAGAGTGTTTTGTTACATTACCTAAATTCCCTCT
>CALLVY010000485.1 GCA_938015925.1 uncultured Saprospiraceae bacterium | reverse complement strand
AGACATTGCCCATTGGATATCCGGGCTTTTAGTCGGAATATCAGGAGTGATGTCGGGGATATTTGTGGTAGCAGCAAATGGATGGATGAATAGTCCCTCGGGCTTTGATTATATTAATGGCGAGTTTACCAATATTGATCCGATCGCTGCTTTATTTAATGATGCCTGGTTTACACAAGCCTTGCACATGACCTTTGCGGCTTTTGCGAGCACAGGCTTTGCGGTCGCTGGCATACATGCGATAATGTTGTTGCGTGGGCACAAAATAAAATTTCATAAAGAAGCATTGAAAATTGCGTTGATATTTGGTTCGATTGCAGCTTTTGCCATGCCAATAACCGGTGACCTCGCTGCCAAAGATGTGGCCAAACGGCAACCCGCAAAATTAGCAGCAATGGAGGCACACTATCATACCACAAAGAGAGCCCCTCTGCTGATCGGAGGAATACCAGATGACAAAACCGAGACCGTTAGTTATGCGCTTGAAATACCAGGAGGACTTAGTTTTTTAGCACATGGAGATTTTGATGCGGAAGTAATCGGGTTGGATCAGATTCCCAAAGAAGAAAGACCTCCTGTTGCCGTCGTCCATTTTGCATTTCAGATTATGGTTGGTTTGGGCACGATGATGATGTTGGTGGGAATGATTTACTTTTTTATGCGATGGAGAAAAATGGATTATATCAACAATAAATGGTGGTTGAGATTAATAGCGATTTGCACCCCAATTGGATTTATCGCGCTAGAAGCTGGGTGGACAGTCACCGAAGTAGGAAGGCAGCCCTGGATTATTTATGGGGTAATGAAGACAAAAGAAGCGTTGACACCAATGCCGGGTATCCAATATTCGCTATTAGCCGTCGTTTCGGTATACACTGTCCTTACATTTACGGTAATTTGGTTGATGGCCAGACAGATAAAATCAATTCACGAAAAATACAATGCCTGATATGTATACAGAATTAGTTATGATCATCATGGGCATCAGTTTGGTGTTGTATATGGTACTAGGAGGAGCAGATTTTGGCGCAGGAATTATCGAACTTTTTATTGGAAAAAAAGGGAACTCCATTGTCACCAAAGCTATCGCGCCTGTTTGGGAAGCAAATCACATGTGGTTGGTCATCGCTATTGTCATTTTATTCAACGGCTTTCCCAAAGCTTACATCTTACTTTCTACGCACCTGCATATTCCGGTGTTACTCTTTTTGATGGCGATCGTTTTAAGGGGGGCAGCATTTACCTTCCGACATTATGATGCGTACAAGGATAGCTCAGAAGTGGTTTATTCCTACATTTTCAGAGGATCAAGTCTTTTTGCTGTGTTTTTTTTGGGGATCACCATCTCCGTGTTTTTTGGAGGGACGATGCCAAGTGCTACGACAGGAACATTTAGCGAGTTGTATATTGCTCCATGGTTCAATTGGTTCAGCCTGTCCGTTGGTGTTTTCCTAGTTGCAATAGCGGGTTATATTGCAGCGATTTTTCTCTTAGGAGAAGTGTCTACTGATGAAGAATACCAATTGATTCATAAATTTAGTTGGCGGCTATTTGCCTTGTCTGTTGTATCTGGATTGGGAATATTTGCTTCGTCGTATTACCTAGATTTGATCTTCCATGAGGCCTTTTTATCGAAGCCATTATCTATCGTTTCAGCTTTCTTCGCCACTGTTTTAGCCTACTTTATTATTCAATTAATAAAGCAAAAGAAAATATGGTATTTGAGGTTAGCCGTAGGGCTACAAATCACTTTAATAATGGCAGGTTGGTTTGTCATCCAATGGCCTAATCTTGTCATTTTTGATGATGGAACAGCGCTTACGATGCATCAGGCGGCTAGTCCTAGATTGACCATGAAAATTTTGTTTTTTTCGCTTGCGGTTGGAGTGGTGATTATCTTCCCTTCTTTGTATTATCTTTTTAGGATTTTTAAGGTGGATAATCCGGTGAAAAAATAAAAGGTGAATCTCTTTTCTACTCTTCCTTCACCAACTTCATAAACCCTTCAATCTTCTCATTAGGAACCGTCAATGACAAATGATAATGCAAAATTTTCCAACCATCAGCGGTTTCTTCTAAAACGCCCGAAGCCCGACATTCGCCCATCCAGGTATCCAAGGACTCTTCAAACCAAGCGTTTTTCTCATTGCCTGTAAAATAGACTTCGCGTCGGATCGTCTTGAAATCCCAGGCTTTGCCTTTTTTGAAGTAGGGCATGGCGAATTTCATAAACTCCTGTTTGGTCCATCTTTCCGTAGCATCTGTACCAATATAAATCGCGTCGTCCGTCATGAAATCGAAATATTTGTCATCTGCATTGGCGGCCAATTTGTGCCAGGTTTCCATGTGTTTATGGATGATCTGCTTTTGGTCTACTTCTTCCGTTCTGCAGTTTTCTCTTCGTCGGGAATCGCTGATGGATAGAATTTTCCAACCCTTTTCTTGCTTCATTAGGGTGAACTGATTGGCGCCGCAGTGCGACAGTTTATCATTCACAAAAAAAGAATACGGCACCCAGGCACTTGCCAGCTCACCGTCTATCCGTACATCAAATGACCAAGTGGATTCCAGCCATTTATCTTCGCTTTGGGATTCTTTTTCTAAGCTTTTTAGAAAGTCGCTAAACGGGGAGGGTTTTGCCAGGGTAGTTTCAGTCCGCTTGCTGTAAAAAACAGAGGTGAGCTTCATTTCTTCGGGGAAAGCGACGGTCTGTTCCATGGCTTTGGCGTCCTTGGAGTTGAGGGCTTCGAAGAATGATTGTAGGGTAGAAATGACTTGTTCTTCCTGTGTTTGGGCGTGTGCCAGATTGATTCCGAAAAGAAATAACAACAGTAGTTTTTTCATGGATTGGTTATTTGTTAATGGCGGATTGGTAATAGGTTTTAAAGCAGTAAGATATTGTCATTAGAAATTACTTAACTTTAAGCCACAAAAATTATTCATTAGCGAATATAACCATTAACCAGTAACAAATCCAACCATTAACCAAATATACAGCTACGGAAATCCTGGACTTGTCAGGGCGCCAACTTACTGAAATACCGCCAGAAGTATTCCGGTACACCGGCCTCAAAAAGTTGATACTTAGCGACAATCAAATAAAAGTCATCCCTGGAAGGATTCGTTTTTTTAATGCCTTGACACACCTCGATTTGTCAAGGAATAGTATCCAGGAATTACCCAAACAATTGTTCGAATTGCGGCGTCTAAATTATCTTAACCTTACGGGGAATTTGCTCAAAACCCTTGCACCAGAGATCGACTTGCTCACTAATTTAGACGTTTTGAAGCTAGGGAATAATGCCCTGGAAAACCTACCTGAAAATTTGTGTTTACTTCCTGAATTGAAAGAGCTGGATGTGGACTACAATAAGATCCCGTCCCTGCCAAAACAGATCGGGCAGTTAACCAACCTAAAAAAAATAAGTCTCGCCGGAAATCAATTGAAGCGATTGCCCGTCTCTTTTAGAAAGCTTTCGCGAATTCGCTACCTGAAACTAACCGACAACCAACTGACCAAATTTCCAACCTCCGTTCGTTACCTGAAAGAATTGAGGACCTTGTATTTAAGGCCAGAATTGCTTGCCTCGGCACCGGTCCAATTGGCGCAATTGACCAACCTAGCGATATTACCAATTGCTGGAACTTCAAAAGATCGTCGGAAAGCAAAATGGATCATGGAGTTACTAGAAGCCACCCGCAGCGAAAAAAGCACCTTCAGAAAATCGATGTTTTATCTGCTAGAAGGAGGGGAGAAGGTGGCCAGTATTCCGACGGGGCATTTGATACGCGGATTGGAGATTTGCCCGGAGATGATTTGCCAATTGGCAGAGGAAGAGCTGGCCAATCGCTTTCCCGCAGCAATCAAACCCAAGGATTCGATTTTTATTGTCGGTAAATTGAATACTACGAAGGAGCAACTTAAAGCGCGATTGGCGAAGTTGGATATTCAAATAGAGGAAGAATTTCAACCCGAAGTAAATCATGTGGTGCTAGGAAAAGGCGCCTCCAAAAATCTTCCGAAAGCGTTGTCTGATGATATCAATTTGATGACAGGGCTACAATTGCAGAAGCAGTTGGATCACTTGGACCCGCCTTATCTTTTGCAGCCGGAAAGTCAGCAATCGGTGACCCATCTTTCTGAATTATTATTGAGCGAAAATGAAGCGCATATCTTGCTTGGGCTGGAAATACTGGAAAGTGGAGGGATGCCAGAGGAACTGCAAACGGACTTATTTTTGTTGGCTAATTCGAAACATGCGCCTGAAATTGTGGGACGGTCCAAGAAGATGCTGGCAAAAAAAATGCTACCTGCTTCCTTATTATTAAAGATACATCCAATTCCATTATATCAGGAAACTATAACAGAGTATGAACTGTCCAATTTGTTGGAATTGTACGCGGAAGAAGGGCTGGATGTATTGAAAATGGCCTTTCATATCTTGGGAGTTACTGGGAAGGGGCGTTATTATTTGCTGCAAAAATCGAAGGCTGACTGGAAGGTTGAAATTTTACAGCGATTGATATCTGGGAATCGGTTGGATTTGAGTAATGCGGATTTGGATCAACTGCCGGCGGTGCTTTCTGAATTTACGCAATTGCGGCACTTGGATCTGTCAAACAACAGATTGCAGACTTTCCCAAAGCAGTTGCGCGCACTGATCAATCTGGAATCACTGTTGCTCTGTCAGAATTATATTGGGGAAATTCCAAG